>CAZDAP010000049.1:0-8478 GCA_964503585.1 uncultured Lachnobacterium sp.
ATCAATCACAATGGATTTATATGTTCATGTAACAGATGATTTAAGAGTACAAGAAATGAAAAAAATGGATGTTGCCATTTAAATGGTGGCGTAGTGATGGCGTAAAATGATTTTTTAAGACCCTCAACCCCAGTAAACTAGCGATATTTTGAATCGTGATACTTTTTTATTTAAGAATAAGTTATGTGAGATGTATAAAGAACAACTTCGGTTGTTCTTTTTTTATTAGTATATATCTGGTTGATTTTAATTTTTTTTCCGAATATAATCGGTTGTAAAAGTGAGACAAAGAAAATATTTAAAAAAAATCTCATTTTCTAAGAAAAATTTAGGGAAAAAAGTTAAAATAATATGAAAAAACATTAAAGGAGGCAATATGGAAACTTCAAAAGAAAGAAACAAACAAATTTATGAAGACAGAAAGAAAGGAGCAACGTATTCGGAACTACAGGAAAAATATGATATATCTGTAGCTCGTGCGAATGAAATTTTCCAACGTGAAGACAAGAAAGAAGAGAATAAGTCGAATGAAGTATATGCAACGCTGATTTCATTGTGTGAAGATGATCAATTGATTGCAAAAACATTCACTGTGTTGAACAGACTTGGCGTAACCACAGCAGAAGAACTTATAAAGGTAGATCAGAAGACGATTAAAAAAGCGAGGGGCTGTGGTCCAAAGATGCAGAATCTTATCATGGAGATGAAAGAGACAATTGCGAAGAAACACGTTTCATAATTGGATAAAATGTGGTAATATAATTACATCATTTGAATAAAAGTTATGAGGGGGAACTATGAGCGATAAAATCAAACGTTTAAACAGAGAATTAGTGTATAAAGGAAGTATTTTAGATATCTATAAGGACACTATGGATGTTGGAAATGGAAAAATTGAGGAGTGGGATTTTGTAGCCCATCGTAAAGGGGCGGCATGTATCGTTCCTGTTCTTCCAGATGGAAAAATTTTAATGGTACGCCAATACAGAAACGCATTGGAAAGAGATACACTTGAAATTCCAGCGGGCGCAAGAAATGATGTGACGGAAGATACTATGGTGTGTGCTGTTCGTGAATTAGAAGAGGAGACAGGCTATAAGAGTGAGAAAGTAAGCAAACTTTTAGAACTTCGTACTACAGTCGCATTTTGTAATGAAATGGTAGATGTGTATTTAGCAGAAGATCTCGTACCTGGAAAGCAGTGCTTGGATGACGCGGAAGATATTCGCGTGGAAGCCTATGAATTAAAAGATTTATTAGATATGATTTATAGTGGCAAGATGCAGGATGCCAAAACTGTAGCAGCTATTCTTGCTTATGCATGTAAAATAAAAGCATAGTGAAAATCAAAACATAAAAAATGAAATAGGAAGACATATTAAAAAAGACTTGGACATATTATTAGACTAGACGAAAGGTTTGGTTTAATAATATGAAAAAGTTTTTTTTAATGCTTATAATTTTATTTTTTTGTGGAATTGTTAGTGCAGACGTCTGCATTGATATCATTAAAGATAGTAGTGTGCTCCTGAATATGGAAATTTACAAAGGATATGCGAGTGCAGAACTTGTTTATCAAGATGTGTTTTGGAATGTTTTATATGAAAGAATAAAAATGTTTGGGTTTCTATTTTTGTTGTGTTTTACTCCTATAAGAAGATATCTCAGTACGATTACTGCAAGTGTTTTCAGTTTTATATGGGGATTCTTTCTTATGAGTTGCATCATTGAATTAGGATTAGTTGGAGTAGTGGTAGGAATTGGTGCTGTTATACCACATGGATTGTTATATGGGGCACTCATCCTAATGATGTTGCAACAAAGAGAGATATATACATACCATCATAAGAATAATGTTGCGTTTAATATTGTAAACATTGTTCTTATGATACTATTATTTATCACTGGCTGTGTGATAGAAAGTCTAGTTAGCACACATTTTATCCCATGGGTCATACGTTTAAGTTTAATATAGAAAAAGCCCCTTAGGGGCTTTTTTTAACAACCTTCTGCAATATCATAGATAAGACGTTTTGTATCTTCCCATCCAAGACATGGATCTGTAATAGATTTTCCGTAGATGCCATCGCCAATGGACTGAGCACCTTCTTCAATATAACTTTCAATCATAAGACCTTTTACTAATTTATACAGGTCTTCAGAATGTCTACGGCTGTGAAGTACTTCTTTTGCAATACGAATCTGTTCTTTGTATTTCTTTCCAGAGTTGGAGTGATTGGTATCAATCACTGCCGCTGGGTTTACAACATCCATCTTTTCATACATTTCATGAAGACGCATTAAATCTTCATAATGATAGTTAGAAACATTATTTCCGTGTTTGCTGGTAGCACCACGAAGAATAACGTGTGCATATGGGTTACCAGATGTTTCTACCTCATAACCACGATGTACAAAGTGGTGAGAGTGTTGTGCTGCATAAACAGAGTTTAGCATTACAGAGAAATCACCACTTGTAGGATTTTTCATACCAGATGCTACGTCAAAACCACTAACAGTAAGACGATGTTGTTGATCTTCTACAGAACGAGCACCGATAGCAACATAAGATAATAAATCTTCTACATATCCCCAGTTTTCTGGGTAAAGCATTTCATCTGCACAAGTTAATCCGCTTTCTGCAATAGCACGGATGTGCATTTTACGAACGGCGATAGTTCCTTCCAGCATATCTGGTTCTTTTTCTGGATTTGGCTGAGAAGCAATTCCTTTGTAACCAGTACCATTGGTACGAGGCTTGTTTGTATAAATTCGTGGAACAATCACAATTTTTTCTTTTACATCATCCTGAATTTTCGTAAGTCTGCTTACATAGTCGCAAACGGAATCTTCGTTATCAGCGGAACAAGGTCCAATGATTAAAAGAAAACGATCATCCTTTCCTGCAATAATATCATTTATCATCTGATCGCGCTGCGCCTTTAGAGCGGTAAGCTCAGGTGACAGTGGATATTCTTTTTTTATCTCCTCTGGAGTTGGTAATTGATTTAAAAATTTGAAACTCATAATGTACTCCTTTATCCCTTTGAATAAATATTTATTAATATTAATATTTTTTTTGCATAATGTCAATTTTTAACATCGTTATTTCGTTGCAATAATGAAATATTATAGGTATAATTATAGAGAACGAAAAAGGAGAAGTTTGAGGGATATGCTAAGAATTAAGAATAAAGAGATTGGAAATGGAAAGCCATTAATTTGTATTTCTGTAATGGATTCAGAAAAAGATGAGATTGTAACAGAGATAAAACGTTTAATTGAAAACGGGGCAGAAATGATTGAGTGGAGAGTAGATGCTTTTTCAGGAGTGAAAAGTCCAAATGCTGTTCGGCAGGTTTTAAATGAAATTGCTCCGCTTATCAAAGATACAATTTTTGTTTTTACTTTCCGTTCGAAGGAACAAGGTGGCGAATGTTCGCTTTCCAGTGATAAAGTATATGATTTGCATCAGGTAGCGGCAGAGTCTCATGTGGCAGATTTTATTGATGTTGAATATTTTTATACAGAGGATGCAGATGAAGAGGTTTATACGTTGCAGAGAATGGGAGCAAAAGTAATTTCGTCTCATCATGATTTTCACGAGACGCCATCTTCAGAAGTGTTGTTTATGTTATTAGAACAGATGAGGCATAGTAATGCAGATATCGTAAAGATGGCAATGATGCCAAATTCTACAGAGGATGTGCTGCGATTGTTGGAGGAGACAAATCGTTTCCATAAAAAACATCCAAAACAGCCATTGATTACCATGTCGATGGGAAAACTTGGGATGGTTTCAAGAATTGCAGGTGAAACCTTTGGATCTTGTGTTACCTTTGGTGCTGGTAAAAATGCAAGTGCACCGGGGCAGATTGAGATGTCAAAACTTAGCAATATTTTAGATGCATTAAGTGGGGAGTAAGGTTGACTTTTAAATGTCTGTTTGGTAAACTAAATTAGTTAAAAGCAACCGTAGTTTAATGGATAAAATTTCAGACTCCGACTCTGACGACTGCGGGTTCAATTCCCGCCGGTTGCATTCGGAGGATATTCTAGTTGGAGGATATTATGAAAGACATATTAGATAAGATTAAAAATATATTTAGTGAAAAAGTTGTTCCTTTTGTAGTTGAACATAAGCGTTATTTTGCCGCAGGTGCATTGTTTATATGTTTTGTTTTGGTGTTGAATTTCTTTACTGGAACAGAATTTAATAAAGATCGAATTGCAAAATTAAATAGTGTGGAAGTTTCTGGAGAAGAGTATGAGCCAGAAGCAGAGTTTGAAATTAATGCGTATACCGAAGTGAATGAATTGATTCAAACATATTTTGATGCATATGTAAATGCTGATTTTGTTACACTGGAAGCAGTGGCAACTCCTATCTCTGAGATGGAAAAAAGTTATATTACAACAATGAGCCAGTTTTATGAAGCATATCAGAATGTGATTTGTTATACAAAACATGGTTTATCGAAAGATTCATATGTTGTGGCGGTTCGCTTTGATATCAAATTTGTTGATGTAGAGACAACAGCACCTAGTATGATGCTGTTTTATGTTCAGACAAATGCGGAAGGCGGATTATATATTAATAATCTTTATTCAGATTTTAATATGCAGTACTCAGAAACGCCAATAAACAAAGATGTATATACCGCATTGCGTAAGGTTACAACACAGGATGACTATTTGGAACTTTACAATGAAGTGGAAGTTGCATTTTCTAATTTAATTAAAGAAAATACCGATATTTATCAGTTAACAAAACGTACAATTCCAGGTACTAGACAGATGTGGGAAGACACTGTTTACTATGTACAAAGTACAGAGAGTGTAGAAAGTACTGAATCAACAGAGTCTACAGAGGAAGCGGAGTCTACAGAAGAAACAGTAACATCTGAGGAGACAGAGAATACTCCAGAGGAAGAACAAGAGGAAGAAGTTGTAGAAGAAACAGAAAAGGTTCGTGTTGATACAGGTTCAAGTGTTCGTGTCCGTAAAGGCCCAGGTACTTCATATGATAAGATTGGTGAAGCTTATGATGGAGACGAATTCGTTAAATTAGGTGTAGAAGACGACGAAGATGGCGAAGAATGGACAAAGATTCAGTATACAGATAGTAAAGTTGGATACATCAAATCTTCATTCTTGGATGAGATAGAATAAAAATGTAACGGAGACTTAAATTATAAGTCTCCGTTATTTCAATTGCACTAGCATGTCGATGTAAATAACAGGAGGGGATTTGCATGGCTGCTAGACAGTAAGAGGTAAGGCATGGAAAATAACGGTATAAGAATTAATAAGTTCTTAAGTGAAGCAGGTGTATGTTCCAGAAGAGAGGCGGATCGTAAAGTTGAAAATGGTGAGATTCGAATCAATGATAGGATTGCAACTACTGGCGATCGTGTAATGCCAGGCGATGAAGTTTATGTAAATGGCAGACCAGTACAAAAAGAAGAAGAGATGGTACTGTTAGTTTTAAATAAACCCGTTGGAATAGTATGTACTGCAGAAAAACGTGAAAAAAATAACGTTATTGATTTTATGAAGTATCCCAAAAGAATATATCCCATTGGTCGATTGGATAAGGACTCTGAGGGCTTGCTTCTTATGACCAATAATGGGGAACTTGTAAATAAAATCATGCGTGCAGGAAATATGCATGAAAAAGAATATATAGTTACTGTTAACAAACCAGTTACAGATAGTTTTGTAAGAGGTTTGGCAGGTGGTGTTCCTTTAGTTGAGTTAAATACTACAACTAGAAAATGCAAGGTGGAAAAGATTAGTAATCGTAAGATTCGTATTGTTTTAACACAGGGATTGAATCGACAGATTCGTCGTATGTGTGAATATTTTGGTTATCGTGTAGAAAAACTAGAACGAGTCCGTATTATGAATATCGAATTAGGTGACTTAAAAACAGGACAGTATCGAGAAGTGACGCCAGAAGAGTATAAAAAACTTATGAAACTTACAGAGGCTTCATCTAGTGAACCAATTGATTATACAAAACGCAGCGCGAAGAAGTCACAGGAAAAAAAGGGACAACACAAAATTTATAGAACAGGAATTTAAGGGTATAATGTCAGAGTTAACATCGAATAAAGTACAAAGAATTGAAGAGTTGGTAGAGACTTTAAATAAAGCTTCTGAGGCGTACTATAATGGACAGGATGAGATTATGTCCAATTATGAATGGGATGCCATGTTTGATGAATTATCCTTATTAGAGTCAGAAACGGGTCATATATTATCAAACAGTCCAACACAAAACGCTGGCTATGAAGAAAGTGCTAGTGGACAAAAAGAAACCCATGAATTTTCAGCACTTTCTCTTGCAAAGACAAAGAGTGTGGATGAATTAAAAAAATGGGCTGACCAATATCCAATCTGGTTATCGTGGAAATTAGATGGATGTACGCTGGTTCTTACTTATGATAATGGAAAACTTACAAAAATTCTAACTAGAGGAAATGGAACGGTTGGCACCAATATCACACATTTGAAAAACGCAATCAAAGGTATTCCTTTGGAGATTTCGTATAAAGGACATTTGGTTGTCCGTGGAGAAGCAGTTATTTCTTATTCGGATTTTGCGGTTATTAATGATTTGATTGAGGATGAGGATGAAAAATATGCAAATCCAAGAAATCTTGCTGCTGGTACATTGAATTTAGATGATATAGAAGAAGTAAAAAATCGACGCGTGCACTTTTATGCGTTTACACTAGTTTATATGGATGATCCAATGGTTTCCTGGGGAGATCGAATGACGTATCTGGAAGAGATGAAGTTCACGGTTGTTGATAGGGAATTAGGTGATGCAGATAGTATTTCGGATATGGTAGAAAAATGGACCAAACGTGTTGAGTCTGGGAAAATGGATTTGCCAGTAGATGGATTAGTTATTTGTTATGATGATACAGAGTATGCTTCCACTGGTAGTGTGACTGGACATCATGCAACCAGAGCAGGTTATGCATTTAAGTGGCAGGATGAATCGGTAGAAAGTAAATTGCGTTACATCGAATGGTCTTGTGCCGTATCAACTATTTCACCAGTGGCTGTGTTTGAACCAGTCCAGATTGAAGGGACAACCGTATCCCGTGCTTCTCTTTGTAATATTAGTGAAATTGAACGATTGGGAGTAGGGAAGGAATGTACCTTAGAAGTTATCAAAGCAAATAAAATTATTCCAAAATGTATCGCGGTAAAAGATGCGGTAGGCGAAGTAGAGATTCCTACAGAATGTCCAGTATGTAAAGCGGCTACAAAGATTCATACCAGCGTTAGTGGAACAAAAACATTGCATTGTACAAATCCTGATTGTACAGCAAAGAATGTGAAGAAATTTAGTCGCTTTGTTAGTAAAAATGCCATGGATATAGAAGGATTATCTGTGCAAACCATGCTTCGATTTATGAATGAAGGTTTTATTAAAGAATATGCAGATATTTATCGACTTTCCCAGTATTTTGACAGAATTAGCCAGTTAGAAGGTTTTGGTGAAAAATCCTGTGAAAATATGAATAAAGCCATTGAAAAGAGTAGAGATATCCATCCAGTAAATTTAATTTTTGCACTTTGCATCCCAATGATTGGGCTAGATGCAGCGAAGAAGATTGTGAACACAGTCGGATTTGACGGTTTCCTAGAAAGAATGGAAGCGGGAAGCGGATTTGAAGATATTGACGGAATTGGTGGCGAAAAATCCAATTCTATATTACAATGGTATACAAACGAGAGTAATCAAAGAGTATTAAAAAATCTTCTTGAGGTTATTCATGTACAGGAAGTAGAAAAACCTAATACAGAAGCAGGTCGTTGCAAAGATATTACTTTTGTAATTACAGGCGATGTGCATCATTTTAAAAATAGAGATGCATTTAAAGCATATGTAGAAGCAGAAGGTGGAAAAGTTGCGGGGTCTGTATCAGGGAAGACAAACTATTTAGTAAATAATGATGTAGAATCTACTTCATCAAAAAATAAAAAAGCAAAATCCTTAAATGTACCTATTATATCAGAAGATACATTTGTGGAGATGTTCGGAGGTCCAAATGCCAATTAAAATTCAAAGTGATTTACCTGCAAAGGAAATATTAGAACAGGAAAATATATTTGTAATGGACGAAAATCGCGCAATGCATCAGGATATTCGTCCAATCAGTATCGCTATCTTAAATTTGATGCCATTAAAAGAAGAAACAGAGTTGCAGATTTTACGTTCTCTTTCTAATACACCTATTCAAGTAGATGTTTCTTTTGTTATGGTGTCTACACATGAAGCAACACATACTTCTATGAGCCATTTGAATAAGTTTTATCAGACGTTTGATGATATCAAAAATCAAAATTTTGACGGCTTGATTATTACAGGTGCACCAGTAGAACAGATGCCATTTGAAGAAGTGGATTATTGGGAAGAAATTTGTGAGATTATGGAATGGAGTAAAAGCCATGTAA
>CAZDAP010000050.1:0-8445 GCA_964503585.1 uncultured Lachnobacterium sp.
AACTTACAGAAAGTGCTCAGAAAGTATTTGCTAAGATGTATGAACAGGCACAGGCAGCACAGGGTGCAGCTGGTGCAGGTCCAGATATGAGCAACATGGGTGGCTTCGGCGGCAACGCTGGTGGCACATCTGCTCCTGACGATGACGTTATCGACGCAGACTTCAAGGAAGTATAATCTTTCAGAGAGATAAAAAAGATTAATCTTGAAAAGTGTCAAGTTCAAGTAACAAAAATGAACAATTTGTCAGAGTGCCTCTATATGAGTGCACTCTGGCATTTTGGATTTATCTATATGCATAAAAATTTATTTGAAATAGATAAATACATGCAGTTTTAGTGTAAAAACAGATTAAAAAATCTATATGGAGAATTTTTAGTATTTTATACCCGTATTTTGATGTGATTATAGGGTATTAGAGATGAATTTTTTTCTATGTAGATTTTGGAACACGAAACATAAGTTAAAATAGGATAAATTTGGATATATACAAGAGATTTTTCTGTATATAGATAAATTCATAAGAAGTATAGAAGAGGGAAAATAAAATGGCAGATAAACGTGACTATTATGAAGTCCTTGGCGTGTCAAAAACCGCCGATGACGCAGAAATAAAGAAAGCATTCCGTACTCTTGCAAAAAAATATCATCCTGATGCACATCCAGGAGATGCAGAATGCGAAGCAAAATTTAAAGAAGCACAGGAAGCTTATGCTGTACTGAGTGATGCAGAGAAGCGTAGACAGTATGATCAGTTTGGTCACGCAGCATTTGATGGTGCAGGCGGAGCAGGTGGATTCGACTTCTCAGGTATGGATATGAGTGATATCTTTGGAGACATCTTTGGAGATTTCTTTGGTGGTGGATTCGGTGGTGGAAGCCGTCGTTCTAACAATGGTCCTAGACAGGGTGCAAACGTGCGCATGAGTGTACGCGTATCCTTCGAAGAAGCTGTGTTCGGTTGCGAAAAAGAAATCGAATTTAACTTCAAAGAAACTTGTAAGACCTGTGGTGGTAATGGTGCGAAGCCAGGTACATCTCCAGAAACCTGTACAAAATGTGGTGGAAAAGGTAAAGTAGTGATTTCTCAGCAATCACTTTTTGGTATGATGCAGAATGTAACCACATGTCCAGATTGTAATGGTAGTGGAAAGATTGTAAAAGAACGTTGTTCCGATTGCTATGGAAGTGGATATATCGTAAAGAAAGTAAAGAAAACCGTAGAAATTCCTGCTGGTATTGATAATGGCCAGTGTGTACGCGTACGTGAATTTGGTGAACCAGGTATCAATGGTGGACCACGTGGTGATTTGTTAGTAGAAGTTGTAGTATCCAGAAGTTCACAGTTTGAACGTCAGGAAATGAATATTTTCTCAGATGCAAACATCTCTTATGCAATTGCTGCATTAGGTGGTGATGTTCGAATTAAAACAGTGGATGGCGATATTATCTATACGGTAAGTCCTGGTACACAGTCTGGTACTCGTATCCGTTTAAGAGGTAAGGGTGTACCATCTGTGCGTAACAAAGATGTTCGTGGTGATCACTACGTAACACTTATTGTAGAAACACCAAAGGGACTCAGTAAAGAAGCAAAAGAAGCGCTTCGTAGATTTGATGAGTTGACAGGTGGCTCTCTTACAAAAGAAGGTGGAGCAGAGACTGGTAAAAAGAAAAAAGGTTTTATGGATAAAATTAAAGAATCTTTGGATGATTTATAAAAGATTTTTGGAAGTTCCCAACAAAAATTGGGAACTTCTTTCTTTTGGGTAAATGTTTTATTCTATTATGCCGATATGATAAGCATACATGTATTAGGTGGAAAATATTGTGAATTAGATATATTTAGAAAGGACTTAGTCATGACACTCGTTGATGAACGTAAAGAGTTAGAGGAACAGAGACGTGAATTGGAACGTGAACGTAAGGCATTTATGCGTCATGTGGAAAATCAGAATAGACATTTTGAGCAACAGAAGAACCTGTTTGAAACAAAGTTTCATATTTTAGAAGAAGAAATGATGAAATTGGCAGAGGAACGGGCAGAAATCGAAAAGAAAAAAGCCTTTTACGATATGGTGGATGAATTTCATGCAAAAGCACAGAGGCAGTTGCCAGATTATCAATTGGGTGAAGTTTTATTCCGTGGTGTAGAATCACAGCAATCATTGAAAAAGCGCTACAAAGCACTTGTGAAGATTTATCATCCAGATAATATAGGTGGAGATGATAGTCTTGTTACTGAGATTAATAAAGAATATGATCATTTGAGTCAGATGTTCGCATGATAGATAAAGAGTAGAAGCGGGAGAATATTTTTCAGGAAGAAAGATATTCTTCTTTTTTATTGTGTATTCTGTTTTTTTCATGTATTATGTTAGATGGAGATTTTTTGTTCGGAAACAAATAGTATTTTGCTATATAAAGATATAGGATAGAAAGGAAATAGATTATGAAATGGAATAAATACACCATTGAAACTACAACAGCAGCAGAGGATTATATGAGTTCTATGCTTATGGAACTTGGTATTGAAGGAATTGAAATTGAGGACAATGTACCACTTACGAAAGCAGATCAGGCGGACATGTTTATTGATTTCTTACCAGAACTTCCACCAGATGAAGGAATTAGTTATGTAAGTTTTTATATCGAAGATGACGGAGAAGATCATACAGAACTGTTAAAACAGGTAAAACTGGGATTGGAAGAACTTCGTTCTATGGTAGAAGTAGGTAGTGGTGTGATTTCCTCTTCAGAAACAGAAGATTTAGACTGGATTAACAATTGGAAAAAATACTTCTCATCTTTTACCATCGAAAATATTTTAATCAAACCTACATGGGAAGAGTTGAAAGAAGAAGACAAGGACAAATTCATGATTGAAATTGATCCTGGTATTTCCTTCGGTACAGGTAAACATGAGACTACACAGCTTTGTATTAAAGAATTGATTAAATATATCAAAAAAGAAGAAGCACCAAAGGTATTAGATGTAGGCTGTGGTAGTGGTATTCTTTCAATCGTAGCATTAAAACTTGGCGCAAGAGAAGTAGTAGGTACTGACCTTGATGCAGACTGCATGATTTCTACCAGAGAAAACATGGAAGTAAACCATTTGGACGAAAGTCTTGGTAAATTCTATGTGGGTAACCTGATTGATGATGAAGAACTTCAGGCAACAGTAGGCACAGAGGAATACGAAATCGTAGTGGCAAATATATTGGCAGACGTAATCATTCCAATGGCTCCAGTAATCCCAGCGAGACTTAAAAAAGGCGGTCTTTTTATTACTTCAGGTATCATCGATTTCAAGGAAAATGAAGTAAAAGAAGCCATTGAAAAAGCAGGTATGGAAATTGTGCAGATTAATCATCAGGGTGAGTGGGTAAATATCACAGCCAGAAAGAATTAATTTGGAATCAAAAGAGGGATAGTATGTATCAATTCTTTGTAGAAGAAAATCAGTTAGCTAGAGATAGAATTTCTATTCTTGGCAGTGATGTCAATCATATAAAAAACGTGCTTCGTATGAAATCTGGCGAACGGGTGCGGGTCAGCATATCAGACAGTGGACGTAGTTTTTTTGGAACTATTGACACCATTGTGGAGGACGAAGTAATCGTACTTATCGAAAGTGAAGACGAAAGCGGAACAGAGCTTTCGAACCGCATATATTTATTCCAAGGATTACCAAAGGGTGATAAGATGGAGCTTATTATCCAGAAAGCAGTAGAACTAGGCGTCTATGAAATCATTCCTGTAGCAATGAAAAACTGCGTGGTAAAACTGGATGACAAAAAAGCAGGAAATAAGGTAAAACGCTGGCAGGCTATTTCCGAAAGTGCCGCAAAACAGTCAAAACGTACCTTGATTCCAGAAATCCAGATGCCAATGTCTTGGAAAGACGCATTGAAAAAAGCAGAAGAACTGGATGTGGTCTTAGTGCCATATGAAAATGAACGTGGTATGGACGCAACTCGTGAGGTTTTACAGGGGATTCAAAAAGGTCAAAGCATTGGCATTTTTGTAGGACCAGAAGGTGGTTTTGCACCAGAAGAAATCGAAATGGTAACAGGCCATCGTATTTCTCTTGGTAGAAGAATTCTTCGGACGGAAACGGCAGGTTTAGCCACATTGTCTATGTTGATTTTTTGTTTAGATGAATAAAAAGGTTTAGGAGAACTTATGGAAGCATATTTAGATAATTCCGCTACCACCAGTTGCAGTAAAGCGGCAACAGAAAAGATGGTAGAACTGTTGACACAGGATTATGGCAATCCATCTTCCTTACATATGAAGGGTGTCATTGCGGAAAAATATATAACAGAAGCAAAAAAGAAAATCGCGAAAACATTAAAAGTTGAGGAAAAGGAACTCATTTTTACTTCTGGTGGAACAGAGTCCAATAACTTAGCAATTATCGGTAGTGCGCTTGCAAATAAAAGAGCGGGTATGCACGTAATTACCACATCGATTGAACATCCATCGGTAAGCAATCCATTTATCTGGTTATCAGAGAATGGTTTTGAAGTGACATATCTTGGTGTAGATGCGTTTGGACAAATCCGATTGGATGAGTTAAAAAATGCCATTCGTCCAGATACCATACTGGTTTCTATTATGCAGGTAAACAATGAAATCGGCGCATTACAGCCAATCGAGGAAGCCGGAAAAGTGATAAAAGCAGCAAATCCGAAAACACTGTTTCATGTGGATGCCATTCAGTCCTATGGAAAAATGCAGATTTTCCCAAAGAAATGGAATGTGGACATGCTATCAGTCAGTGGTCACAAGATTCATGGGCCAAAGGGAAGCGGATTTCTTTTTATCAAAGATAAGACAAAGGTAAAACCACTGATTCATGGAGGCGGACAGCAGAAAGGCATGCGTTCAGGTACGGAAAATGTACCTGCCATTGCAGGATTAGCCGTGGCTGCAGAAGAGATGTATTCGAATTTGGATGAGAATAGAAATCATCTGTTTGCCTTAAGAGATTATTTTATAGAAGAAGTAGAAAAATTAGATGGCGTATCTGTGAATGGCAAAAAAGACCACGACAGTGCACCACATATTGTTAGTGTTAGTATTGAAGGCGTAAGAGCAGAAGTAATTCTTCATACGTTGGAGGATCGAAATATTTATGTATCTGCAGGTAGTGCTTGTTCTTCCAATAAACCAGCAATCAGCAGCACTTTACAGAGTATTGGACTAAAAAAAGAGCTTTTAGATTCTACCGTACGTTTTAGTTTTTCGATTCATACCACAAAAGAGGAATTGGATTATGCCCTTCAGGTAATGGGCGAAACCATTCCAATGTTACAGAAATATACCCGTAGATAAGAAACGGGAAAAGATAAATATAAGAGTGTAAGGAGAGATTATGTATACAGCATTTTTGATTAAATATGCGGAAATCGCAATCAAAGGAAAAAATAGATATATTTTTGAAGATGCATTAGTTAGAAATATTCGTTATCAGTTAAAAACAGTAGATGGAAACTTCAACGTTCGTAAAGAAAACGGACGTATCTATGTAGAAACAGAAGGCGATTATGATTACGACGAAACCGTAACCGCATTACAGCGTGTATTCGGTATCGTAGGCATTTGCCCTGTAATTTTGGTAGAAGACGAAGGGTTCGATGCACTTTGCAAAACAGTTATAGAACACATGGATGAGGCATATCCAGACAAGAACTTCACATTTAAGGTAAATGCTCGTCGTGCTAGAAAGAATTACCCAATGACTTCTATGGAAATCAATGCGGCAGTAGGCGAAAAAATCTTAGAAGCATTCCCAGAAACTTCTGTAGATGTACACAATCCACAGGTTATGGTAAATATCGAGATTCGTCCTATGATTAATATTTATTCCACAGAAATTCCAGGGCCAGGCGGTATGCCACTTGGTACAGCAGGAAAGGCTATGCTTTTACTTTCTGGTGGTATCGATAGCCCAGTAGCAGGTTATATGATTTCCAAACGTGGTGTAACCATTGAAGCAACTTATTTCCATGCACCACCTTATACCAGTGAACGTGCAAAACAAAAAGTAATTGATTTGGCAAAAAAAGTGGCTGCCTATACAGGTCCAATCAAACTGAATATTGTAAACTTTACAGATATCCAGTTATATATTTATGAGAAATGTCCACATGAAGAACTGACAATCATCATGCGTCGTTACATGATGAAAATTGCAGAGCATTTTGCAAAAGAAGGAAAATGTTTAGGTCTTATCACAGGAGAAAGTATTGGACAGGTTGCCAGCCAGACTATGCAGTCTCTTGCTGCAACCAATGATGCATGCACCATGCCGGTATATCGTCCATTAATCGCGATGGACAAACAGGACATCGTAACCATTGCAGAAAAGATTGATACTTATGAAACATCTATTTTGCCATATGAAGATTGCTGTACAATTTTCGTAGCAAAACATCCAGTTACAAAACCAAATGTGGAATATATCAGAAGATCAGAAACAAAATTGGCTGAGAAAATTGATGAACTTATGGAGACTGCTATTACAACCACGGAAACTATTGTGGTAGAAGCTGAGTAAAAATAAAAAAGGGCCGCCGTTTTACGGCGACCTTTTAAACTCTATTCAACCAAGTATGGTTTTAATACTTCCATGATATCCTCAAGATTTTCATCTGTGTGGATAGCAAGATCTATAGGTTTTGATAAATCTAAACTGAAGATACCCATGATAGATTTTGCGTCAATAACGTATCTTCCTGAAATTAAATCGAAATCAGAATCAAATTGTGTGATTGCATTAACAAAAGATTTTACTTTTCCAATAGAGTTTAATGAAATCTGTATGGTTTTCATTTGTTAACCTCCTTAAAATGTTTACTACGTTCACCATTTAGAGTCTAAAGGTTTTTTGGGGAAAAGTCAACCGCTATTTAAACAAAAAGCATAAATAAATGCGCTGGGTTTTATGCAATTTATACAAAAAATGAGGGTAATTTTTGTGTTACCTCGCTAGAATAAGTTAGAAAGTTAGGAATTAAGAATGAAAAAAGCAGCGTTACACAACCTGGGTTGTAAAGTAAATGCATATGAGACAGAAGCCATGCAGCAGATGTTAGAAGCAGCAGGCTATGAAATTGTATCTTTTTCAGAGGCAGCAGACGTATATGTAATCAATACCTGTTCTGTAACTAATATGGCAGATCGAAAGTCACGTCAGATGTTGCATCGTGCGAAGAAACTGAATCCAGAGGCTGTAGTTGTAGCAGCAGGTTGTTATGTACAGACGAAAGAGGACGAAGCAATAGAAGATGCAGCAATTGATATTATCATCGGAAATAACAAAAAACATGAGTTGATTACCCGATTGGATGAATTTTTCCGTGACCATGGTAAAATCGATGCGGTCTTAGATATTAACGATAAAAATCACGAATTTGAAGAGTTATATCTTGATCAGCCATCTGAGCACACCAGAGCCTTTATCAAGGTACAGGATGGATGTAATCAATTCTGTAGTTATTGTATCATTCCCTATGCACGTGGACGTGTCCGTAGTAGAAATATGGAGTCTGTGTTAGAAGAAGTAAATCGTTTGGCAAAAAATGGATATAAAGAAGTCGTTTTAACAGGTATTCATTTAAGTTCTTATGGAATCGAAACTGGTGCAAGTCTTTTGGAGTTGATACAGGAAATTCACAAAGTAGAAGGAATAAAACGTATTCGTTTAGGCTCTCTTGAACCAAAGGTTGTAACAGAAGAATTTGCGTCGGAACTTAGTAAATTAGAAAAAATATGTCCACATTTTCATTTATCTCTGCAAAGTGGATGTGATGCCACATTACAGCGTATGAATCGTAAATATACTGCGGAAGAATACGAGAATGGATGTAAAACGCTTCGAAAATATTTCGAACATCCAGCAATTACAACAGATGTCATTGTAGGATTTCCAGGAGAAACAGAAGAAGAATTTCAGACCACAGAAGAATATTTGGAAAGAATCCACTTTTATGAAATGCATATTTTTAAGTATTCAAAACGTAAGGGCACCAGAGCTGCGGAAATGAAGGATCAGATTCCTGAAAACACAAAGACAGAGCGTAGTAATAAACTGATTCAGTTGGGAGAGCAAATGTCCGTCGAATTTAGAAAATATTATTTAGGCAGGGAAGAGGAAGTGCTTTTTGAAGAAGAAGTACAGATAAATGGAATCCCTTATTACGTTGGTTATACGAAAGAATATGTAAAGGTTGCAAAGCGTTCTGAGGTTCCGTTGGATAATCAATTGGTTACTGGAATGTTGACAAAAGCGCTAAGTGATGAAATTTACGTCATGGAATAAAGGTTTAGGTTGTTTTTTTGTGGCGTATAGTTTAAAATAAATTCATATAAGGCTTAGGAAATAAAGAACAAAAGCAAGGGCGTGAGATTATGCAGAATTTAAACAACACACAAT
>CAZDAP010000051.1:0-5506 GCA_964503585.1 uncultured Lachnobacterium sp.
ACACGATTTGTATCTTCGTGAATACCAAATACCGCTTCCGAGTTCTTTGCTTTTTTGTTAATCTCTTCTACTGCTTTTTTGATTTTAGATTCACTTGCCTGTGCATCTGCTGAACCCTGTCCGCCACCGTCTGCACTTACATCCTTTGTGTTCATCGCCATGGTTTCTTTTGCGATACTGTCGGACACCTGTACTGTTTCTGCTACTTCTACTCTGTGAGCTGCTTCAGCTCTTACATCAGCGGCTGAACTGCTTCCCTGATATGTCATCGCTGCACCTTTAATTGCTTCAATTCCCATATTTACACCTCCATGTGTCTTTTACATAAACTCTTTCAATGCATCTAAGCCTTCTGGACTGAAAGATGCCTGGTTTTCTGCCTGAATCTGTAAGTATACTTCTTTACGGTAAATTGGCACGTCCTTTGGGGCTGAGATGCCGATTTTTACCTGATCACCACGTACTTCTAAGATTGTAATTTCTACGTTGTTATTTACTATTAAGGCTTCGCCTTTTTTTCTAGTTAATGCTAACATCTCTATTCACCTGCCTTTTCTTTATTGGCCTTAAGCAGGTCATAGATTTTATATTTTACTGGGTAATCGTCTTCTGTGATTACCTGTGCACCTTTGTTTGTATCCATATTGATTACGATAGGTGCTTTTAAGTTGATGGAGAAGTCTTCTACATTCTTTGGAACAGTTACTGTCGATAAAAGATATGTATTGTCATCTGTCATTTCTCCAAGTGGAGCGATGATTTCTTCGCTAACAGATGGTTTGTAGTCTTCTACGAGATGAATTGGATCGGTTACTGGGAACGCGATGTTTCCGTCATCCATAGACTGAAGCCACATAATCTTGAATGCTTTGTCTTTTTTCTCCTCGTCAAAAATTAATGCAAAATGTGTTAATTCTGGGAATCCAATCATTCCCTTCTCCATTGTGATGATTTTGTCATCCGCAATGTCGATAGTACCAAATACTCTTGTTACTGCCTTCATGGTTTCTTTTCCTCCTTCGTCTCCGACGATGTGTTATTTAATTTCGAACTGCCGAGTAAGTGTGGTAGCAGTTCGTTTCATTCTAAATATAATCCAATAAGGAACTCTGTCCTAATTTACCAGCTGCGGTAAGGGATGACTGATATGCATTGTAAGATGCATAATAATCAATAATGATATCGGAAATATCTCTGTCTTCGTTATCGGATTTTAATTCTTCGATGGTTGTCTGCTGGTTTTCTACTCGCGTCTGTGTGAGTGTTAAACTGTTTTTCATACTACCGATATTTGTAATTGAGATATTTACCGATTCCAAATATCCGTCAAATCTTCCAATATACTGTTCATATGTTTTCTGAAGATTATCGTCTGCGTAATCCGCTTCTTTCTGTGCTGCATCCAAATATGTCTGAAGCATTTCCTGTGAAGCATTGTCCTGATACTGCGCTTCGCTCATCATGGTTTTAATCTTTGTTACTTTTTCGCTGGCATCTAATGCCTTCTGCACCACGTTCATCAATTCCTGTACGTCACGTAAAATATCGGAATTGAATACTTCATCTGCCTGTGTGTTAATGGTGATAGAAGTGTTGTTTGCGATGGTATATTTGATTTCCTGATTCTGCTTTGTATATGTTATTGGATTCTTTTCATCTGTGATGTCAGTACAATCATAGTAATATTCTGGTCTAAGTTCACCTTCATCAAATCCTTTTTTTGTATACTCTACATTGATACTTGCTTTTCCATCGGAAATCTGGTTTGCAATTTCTTTGCCGAAGATGAATTCGCCAGTTTCTTTGATGTATACGATTTCGTAATCTCCTACGGTTTTGGTTCCGTTTGTAGGTGGGGTTGCATTTGGCTTTGCGGTTACATCTTCCCAAGCCTGCTCTGTTTCGTAGATAGACATCTTTAAACCTGTGAGTCCATCTCCTGTTCCATTATTCGTAGTTCCTCCGTTTTCAGGAGGAATTACATCTGTGGTAGTCGTTGTAGTCGTTGGTGGTGTTGTCGTACTGTCCACAGAAGTTGTAGTATACGAGAAATTCACCAATTCTGTTTCCCCGTTATACGCCAAACGAATACGTTCGTAAGTGTTTTCTTCTATATTTGTTGCACAATCGGTTGTACTTGCTGTAATAGCTTCTGGAACTGTTACATCACCTGTATAGTAACGTTTTTCTTCTAAATCATCAAAGGTAAATGACTGTTTAATCTGGTATTTTGTTTCTAATTCCTCTTCCTCAAAGGTAAGGTTTGAAGAAGTTCTATATCCTGTGAATACCGTCTTTCCTGCGTAGTCTGCGTTTCCTTCCGCATAAACCTGTTCCGCCAATGATTTTAAACTTGCCAAAATGGTCTGACGATCTTCTACGTTTAATGTGTCTGTAGAACCATTTACACACTGGGTACGGATATCTGTCAAAAGATCCCTCATATTCGTAAGGGCTGTTTCTGTAACGTCCATCCACGCACTTGCATCTGGAATATTGTTATCCACATACTGATTAATATGACTAAGCGTGGTCGAAAGGCGAAGAGAACGAATCGCGATTACTGGATTCTCGGATGCCTTCGCAATTTTCTTTTGTGTTGTCATCTGGGTGTTATATTTGTCTACAAGCAACTTGTTCGAATTGATATTCGACTTTGTGTTGTTTGTAATCATTGTATTTGTAATACGCATGTAGTCCTCCTAGCGACCTCCATGTCCCAGAATTTCTAAAGTCCTCCATGACTTTGCTGCGATTTTTGTAAAATAAAATATGCCAGACATAGGGTATATTCCTATATCTGACATATATATCGGCATTTTTTTCAATTACGTTACCCCTGTTTCGTTAATTAATTTATTATATATTTCATTCATTACAGAGATAACCTTTGATGCAAGGTTGTATGCATTCTGGAATTTCACAAGATTTAGTGCCTCTTCATCTTCGTCTACACCAGATACAGACATTCTTTGGTTACTAATAACCGTTCCCATGTTAAAATAATTTTTATAAAAAACTGTATTTTTTTCTGTATCTACTGCGATATCAGAGAGCAATGTCTCCAAAAAACTTTCTGCTTTGTCCCCACGGAACATGATGGTGTCTGACTGAAGTGCCATCATTTCTTCCACAAGTTCGTAGGCATCTGCACCATTTGTAATATCCTTTGTGGTGGCAAAGTATGCTGGATCTTTGATGGACTGGTCATTTACTTTTGCATTAAATGCAGTCATCTGATGATAACCATCAGAGATAGAGGAAATCGTGTTAATTGTGTTACCATATTCATCCACATCTTCATCTTTTCCCCAGCCTACAAATTCATAGGTGATTCCTGTAGCGGTTTCCGCTACGAAAAATGCGCCCATGGCTTCACCGTCTAGTGTCTGTCCAGTTTTCTGGATATCGTTGAAGGCTTCGGTGAAGTTACGAAGGAATTCATTAATCTGCTGCTGATAATATGGAATACCCATAGAATCCACGCATTCACCAACTTCAATACGTTTTCCCGGCATAACCGATGCTTCATCTGCAGGAATGGCCTTTTCCATCTGGAATGTAATGGTTTCAATATTTCCATCCTTATCTAAAACAGCTTCCCAGCCCGTATATTTCATGGTTGTATTATTTACGTTAATTGTTCCTTCTGCTGGAATATTTAATGCGTTCACATCTGTATTGGATGGGAATGCTAAAACAACTTGTTTGTACTCATCTTCTCCATCTTTTATGACATCCTTCACTGTACCGTTCATGGCTTCGTTGTTATTTCCATCACGAAGATCAAACAGTGCTTTTAATGTTCCACCAGAAACATTGGATGTTGCAGAAAAGGTGGTTTTTGTATCAGACCAGTAAAGATCATATAAACCCTCTGCATCTGTCTGATGGTTCTTTGTTTCGGATGAAACACACTCTAACTGACGATAATCATTACCATCTACAAGAAGTTGTCCGTTGATAAATACGGTAAAGTTGGTTCCACCAAGGTTTTCACCATAAGTATTTCTAACTTCGTATTCGTCAGTAGTTACACTTACGATACTAGAAAGTTCATCCAAAAGGAGTGCTCTTTCGTCTCGTAATTCATTGGCATAGCCGCCATTTACTTCTAATTTGTTAATCTCTTTATTTAAAAGAGCGATTTTTTCTGCAATGGAGTTGATATTGGATACCGTTGTTGCTATTTCATCGTTGCAGTCCTTCTGAACTTCTCTCAAAGAATCTGCTACCGAATTAAAATATGTACAAAGGTTCTGCGCCTGATAAATGAACTGATTACGAACACTTTCATCGCTGGCATTACCACCATTTAAGGTATCCAATCCATTGAACATTTTTGAAAATATGGTAGAGAAACCTTCCTGTATTCCATCATCTGCAAATACATTTTCTACCTGTGACAGATAATAGAGTTTCTGTTCAAAATAGCCTAAACTGGACTGGTTTTCCCAATACTTGGTGTCGTAATAAATGTCACGCTGCTGTTTGATTGCAGTGGCTTCTACACCAGTACCTGTACTACCATATTTCGCATATACACGAAGAGGATTCGTAGCAGAAAGTTCTGTCTCCTGACGGGAGTAACCTTCGGTATTTACATTCGCAATGTTATTTGCAGTTGTATTGATCGATGCCTGATATGCAAATAATGCACTGGCACCAATATTTAAGCCAAAAAACTGTGAAGGCATGTGCTCCCTCCTTTGCTAAAATTTCTAGATTAATCCAGTTACAACAAGTTCTGTCATCTGGCTGATTACGGTCATGAATCGGCTGGATGCGTTATATGCGGACTGGTATTTGATTAATTTCGTAAGTTCTTCATCACTGGATACGCCGATAATCTGCTGTCGACTGTTGTCGATAGAGGTTACGGTATTGGTCATGGTATCCAAGGATGATTTATAAATACTTCCATCCGTTCCCAACTTTCCTATCATCTTGTCATAGAATTCTTGGAAAGTACATGGATACTGATCGTCTGGGCTGATATGCATGCCCTGTTCTTCCCAGGCTGCCGCCAATTTTTCACCCAACGCGTAGTCTACTGCACCGTTCTGCGTATAGGATGGAAAAAGCGTTACCTGTTTGGTTAATTCATCGTTTACCTGAAGATTGCCCACACGATAAAGAGAATCTGGATCGTCTGGATTTTCTTTGTTGTACACGTAATAAGTAGTTCCATCTAGTGCGGTTACTGTGGTATATCTTTCCATACCCATTCGTTCAAAAAGTTCTCTTGGTGGAAGCTGTCCATCAGCACCAACAGAAGCATTTGCTACATCCAATATCTTTGTACCTTTTGCCAATACAGTAGTTCCACCAACCAAAGTCACGTCCTCTTTAAGTTCCGTGTTTGGACAAAGAATATCGTTCATCTTGGTTACGATTTCATGAAGCAATAAGTCTACCTGTGCTTCTGTTTCGATAAGTACCTTGTCTTCGATTTCTGCATATGCTTCTGGTGTAAGCAAATCGCTATATACACCATATTCGTCAC
>CAZDAP010000051.1:5606-8415 GCA_964503585.1 uncultured Lachnobacterium sp.
ATTTCTGCATATGCTTCTGGTGTAAGCAAATCGCTATATACACCATATTCGTCACCACGCATCATTAGTTTTGCCTTGATTTCACCTACGTCGGTATTACTTTCAGAAGAGATATCGGCCGTTGTATTGAATACTTTTACATAAACCCCTTTTTCGTCATCGGATAAATGTGGCCAAATCGGTGTAGCAAAACCTGTGGTGGAATCTAGTGTATATCCCATGTTAAAACATTGCTGTTCGTTTACAAATTCTGTTCCTTCGATGGATACAAATACAAAACCTGTATCATCTTCACGAACTGTTATATTTACAAGTCCGCCCAGTTCGTCTAAGAGATAATCTCTCTCATCACGAAGTGTCATGGCTGTTTCCTTGCCATTGGATTCTACTTTTTGAATTTCAAGACTGAGTTCATAGAGTCGTTCACCGATTTCATTTACTCGATCGATATCATCGATAATCTGTGAATCGATGTTTGCTTGATAACTCTGTAAATCCTTATATAACGTTTCGCTTCTACTTAAAAGAAGCTCTGCTTTTTGGATCACTAAGTTCTGAGTAACAGAATCTGCTGGAGTCTTGGATAATTCCTGGAATGCTGTCCAGATATCTTCTACACTCTGCTTGAATTCTTCCCCATCTAGTTCCTGAAGCAGATCTTCTACATAACTGGTTGTTTCGTAACATGTCTCATAAAATGCTTCTCGTCCCTTTTCCAAACGATAGGTTTTGTCCAAGAAAACATCTCTGGCATGTACAACATCACCAATAGAAACACCCAACCCAGATTGCTGTGCGTTGGTAACCTGCGTTGAGTTTTTTAATAAATCATAACCTCTATCAGAAAAGCGAACTTGTTGGCGTACGTACCCTGCGGTTCCTACGTTTGCCAAGTTGTTCGCTGTAGTGTTTAATGCATTTTGAGCACTCTGCAAACCAGATGCGCCAATATACATACTACCAAATCCGTTTGCCATATGCTCCTCCCTATGTTATTGTTTGGCATCGAAGCCGCTGCCGCCAAGAAGTGTGCCTGTGTTGTACGCATTTTTATTGTAGTTGGCAGTCTCCGGAGCCTGTCGCATACTCTTAAACAAAGTAATGTCAAACTCGGTCAACTCAATTGCTTGTTTAAGCAAAATTTCGTTTTGCTGGTTCTTTACCTGAACCTTTGTCGCCACATCAATGAGATTATTTCTAGCGGTGGTTAGCTTTTCCTGCACTTGTGGCTGCGAACCAAGATAATTAATTAAATTGGTCACTGTTAGTTTTTCTTCTTTTTTACCAAGAACAGTATTGATATCATTCAAAAGCTGAATCTGCTTGTTCCCAAGAGCAAGCAATTCATCACCTCTTACCTGTTCTTCTGCTGTGAGTTGTTCCAATGCTGAAATATCGGCGTCTACCAGAATCTGCGTTTTTTTCTCTGCACATTCTAATAATGCACTATAAAGTTTTTCTTCTTGTATTAAGACGCCTACGAGCTCATCAACTAAACTAGCCACCGTTAATCCTCATTTCTACCAAGCGAAAGGTTCGCTGGACCTTTCCTTGGATGCTTTTACAACTAAAATACTGCGTTGTATTTCTCCAACAATTTGCTTGCAAAATCATCTGGACTTACAGAATAAGTTCCAGCTTCAATCTGTGCTTTTAATTTTGCAACCTTGTCTTCTCTAACGTCAGAAGCTTCTGATACTGCAGTTTTTGCTACCTGATGGCTGTACCCAGCCTGTGAAATCGATAGCTGATCGCTACCCATAGAAGCTGCCTTGCCGCTCTTCTGAGTATTATAAGATTTCTGCACTCCGTAAAGTTGTGCGATCTGATTATATGCATCTATACGCATAAACAGCATCTCCTTTCTTCCTTTGAATTAGTTTCTTACCATATTTATCGGTGATTTTTGATTTTTCTTAATAGAATTTTTTGATTTTTTCTAAATTCTACGAAATCGACCGATAGATATATCAAATATGTACACGCTTTCGCTCGGTAAAAAACGTAACAGTACTAAATTCGTGACGATGATTATCGCCACTCATTAAGTGCTGACGTTTTTTAACGGTACTTATTTGTTATATCTATCGGTCGATTTCTTAGACTTCTGAAGAGTCAAAATATATTATTATTAAAAAAACAAAAATTTATCCATAAATATGGTGTATCTCTATGTAATTTTTTCAACTGCTTTTTCCATGCTTGTGAAACAAAAAACCCTTGCCTATAGGCAAGGGCTCACATCCTTTTTATTGCTGTGTCGCACCTAATAATTTGTACAACGCATGATACATTACTTTGATTTCTTCTTCTGATATATTTACAAATTTACAAGTCATTTCTTCTGGAATTTTAGCAGCCTGTTCTTTTAATGCTTCGCCTTTTTCCGTAATCTTGATAATGAGATTTCGTTCATCTTCTTTACAACGATTTCTACTAATATATCCCTTTGCTTCCAGTTTCTTTAATAATGGAGTTAATGTACCTGAATCAAGGTATAAGATACTACCTAATTCCTTTACATTAAGTTCTTCTTTTTCCCAAAGCACCATCATTGTAATATACTGTGTATAAGTTAAATCCAATTCATCTAACTCTGGCTTATATTTACGAACCACCTCTTTAGCTGCCGCATAAAGCGGAAAACAAAGCTGGTTCTCCAATTTTAACTGTTCGTATCCTTCTAGTGACATACCTCTCGCCTCCATAGGTTTCCCAATTCGTTTTCTCCGATACCTAACTCTAACACTTTTTATAAACACGTTCAAGGAATTTGATGTTTTTTAAAAATACAAAACACTATAAGAAA
>CAZDAP010000052.1:0-8405 GCA_964503585.1 uncultured Lachnobacterium sp.
TTGTTTTCTGAATTTTCGATACGAGTTTGTTAATCATAATTGATTCCCTTTCTGTTTATATATTCTTTTTGAGTTATACTTTCTATAAAATTTTCTCTCTAAAAATATCCTTACGCTTCATAAACAATATTTCCATCACAGATAGTACATACAACTTTACCTGTTACTTCTCTGCCGTGGAATGGTGTGTTGTGTCCTTTGGATACAAAATCGTGTCTGTTGATTTTATAAATTGCATTTGGATCAAAGATTACGATATCTGCAACCTTGCCTGGCTGAATATCACCCTTGTCCATTTTCATAACTTTAGCAGGATTATAACTCATAGCCGCTGCCATCTGCATTGGTGTGAAAATATCCCCAAGTACCAATTCCGAATAGGTAAGGCTGGCCGCTGTTTCTAAACCTACAATACCGAATGGTGCTTTCTGCATGATGGTATCTTTTTCCTGTGCAGTATGTGGCGCATGGTCTGTAGAAATTACTTCCATGATACCATCCTTTAATCCCTGTTTTAATGCTTCCACATCTTCACGGGTACGAAGTGGTGGATTCATTTTAAAATCTGTATTTGCTGGGTCTGTAATATCATCCGATGTTAACACAAAGTGATGAGGGCAAACCTCTGCTGATACTGGTAAACCTTCTTCTTTTGCAGCCTTTACCATCTTTACAGAATCTGCTGTAGAGCAATGGCAAAGATGTAATCTGGCACCAGTTTCTTTTGCAATTAAAATATCACGGGCAACGATAACATCTTCTACAGAATTGGTGATTCCTGGAAGTCCCATTTCCTTTGTCTTGGCATCTGCATTTACACATCCACCGTTTACCATATTGATGTCTTCACAATGAGCCAGAATAGGAACATCCAATTCTGCGGCTACTTTCATGGCTTCACGATAAAGGTTCGCATTCATAACAGATTTTCCGTCTTCACTGAGTGCAGGACATCCAGCATCTACCATGCCTCGAATGTCAGAGAGTTCTGCTCCTGCCTGACCTACTGTGATAGCACCTACCTGATATACATTGATGCAGTTTCCTTCTTTTGCCTTGTCGTGTACATAATTGATAACTTCTGCATTATCTGCTACTGGCTTTGTATTTGGCATGGCAAATACAGAAGTAAATCCACCATGAGCAGCAGAAGCCATACCTGTGATAATGTCTTCCTTGTGTGTAAGACCTGGATCACGGAAATGTACATGCAAATCAATAAAACCAGGCATTACATATTTGCCTTCTGCATCAATCACCTTTTCTGCTTCTTCTGTGATTTCTTTTTCAATAGCAACAACCTTGTTGTCTTCAATCATAAGGTCTGCAATTTCATCCATATCGGTAGCTGGATTCAAAATGTGACCATTTTTTATAAGAATTTTCATATTTTTTACCTTTCCAGATAAATTTTTATTTAAAAATATGTTGTCTCATTCTCGATATAACTATGCTTCTTCCTTTGGCAAACTCTGCATATATTCATCCATAGTTTCTGCTACAACCTTAGAATACTTCACGGCTTCTACTACAGTACGCGCACCTTTTACTACGTCACCGCTGGCAAATAAGCCTGGAATAGAAGTATGACCAGTTTCATCTGTCGCAATAAGACCACGATCATTTGCTTTTAAACCTTCTGTAGAACTCATAAGTCTATTCGCTGGACCCTGACTAATAGAAATCATTACATTATCTGCTGGATATAATTTCTCTGTGCCTTCTACTTTCTGGAAGCCACCATCTTCTAACATCTCAGTGTCTGCAAAGATGACACCTTCCTCTGTAATCTCAACTGGCATCTTACAGAAGTGGAATTCTACACCTTCTAATTCAGCATATTCATATTCATGCTTACTTGCTGCCACGCCATCTGTTACTGAGAAACAGTCCACCTTACGCACACCATGGCGGAGTGCTGTACGACAAACATCCATCGCTGCATTACCAGCACCGATTACAATAAGGTGGTCTCCTAAATGGAAACTTGCTGGGCTATAGAGATAGTTAATACCATAGTGGACATGTCCTAATGTCTCACCTTTAATCTTAAGTGTATTTGGGCGCCATACACCAGTTCCTACGAATACGGAACTATAACCATCACGGAATAAATCTTCAATCTTTATCGCTGCACCAATTGCAGTATTTGGTCGAATCTTAATATCCTTTAATACTAAATGACGATATTCGAAATCATCAAGGATACTCTTTGGCAAACGGAATTCTGGAATACCATAACGAAGGATTCCACCAATTTTATCTTTTTCATCAAAAATAGTAACTTTATAGCCTTTTCTTGCAAGTAATACTGCAATGGTAAGTCCTGCTGGACCTGAACCAACAATCGCTACTTTCATTCCATTAGGCTCTGCTGGTCCCTTTACCATTTTGGAACTATATGTACTTGAAATATAATTTTCAATTGCTGAGAAATGTACTGGACTGCCTTTTCTGCCGAGAATACAGTTACCTTCACACTGCTTTTCATGATTACAAACAATACTACAAACCGTTGTTAGTGGATTGTTTTCAAAAAGCATCCAACCTGCGTCATCAATTTTACCTTCTTTGAGAAGCGAAATAACCTTTGGAATAGGAGTATGAATAGGACATCCCTCCATACACATAGGTTTCTTACAATTTAAACAACGATTCGCTTCATCCATTACATGATATGCCATAATCAAAAGCCCCCCTTATGAACTTCAATGTATTTTTCTTGTATCAACTCCACACACGCTCTTCGTTTAATCGAAAGCACATTATTGCGAAATCATACATATATAATTCTACAACAATATGCCCTATAAGTCAAAGTAAGATTCTCCTTTTGACTATTATTCCTAACTTTATTTTTCGTACAAAATTCTATATATTCATAAATTCTATGTAATCAGAAATTTCTTGAAAATCTATTTTGCATTCATTATTAAATATAAACACTGGGATTTCGTCCTGAAATGTATAGAGAGAAACATCATAGTATCCCTCCTCATTTAAAATATATACAATAACACATTTTCTACGTGAATCCACAATCCAATATTCTCGTACTCCAGCCGCTGCATACTTCGTAGCTTTGATTCCGGTATCCTTTTTTGCAGTAGAAGGAGATAACACCTCTACAATAAAATCAGGCGCACCAAACAATCTTCCATTTAAAACCTTGCTCTTATCACAAAGAACGTATACATCTGGCTGAACCATGGTTTTATTGTCGCAATCCAACTGCACATCTAAAGGCGCAACACCTGGTAGACAGGTTCCTTTTTTCTTTCGAATGAAATCTCTAAGTTTTACATAAATCTCTGCTCCTATTGTTTGATGCACAAGATTTGGCGATGCCATATCATAGATGACTCCATCAATTAATTCCACTCTTCTTTCGTCGGGTAAAGCAAAATAATCCTCTACCGTATACTCCCCTTGCTTCTTCTCCCCATACACAGCCACACTCTCTCGGACCATCATAGGTTGATATGGACTTAACACTTTCTCCAATGCATAAAGCGTATCATAACGAGGTGTTTTTGTGATACCACCTAACACTTTTTGCACTGTGCCAATTGGAACCCCCGAAAGTTCTGACAGTTTTTCATAAGAATATCCTAATTCTTTTTTTCTTTCATTCATTTCTTGAATTGTCATATAGCTAGTCACCTCTTTCTCTATGTTTGTTTCTCAAATTGTATCACTTTTAGCACCATTAGTCAACCATTTTCTTTCCATTTTAAAAATAAACCACCATTTCCTTTCCATTTTCTATCCATTCATTAGAATAAAAAACACTTGGACAATCTCATGCCTGTTAGCATGCATTAACTATCCAAGTGTCTTTTACGTTTCTAAATAGTTTTAACAGATTCTAGGAAGCCCTTCCCCTTGAAGCACTTCCATATTTCGAAGTCCACCGATTCTGGTTCTAAGATGCAACTTTCCTGGTGCTTTGTCATTTACATATCCTACAATACAAGCATCCTGTCCATATTTTGCATTACGAATTGCTTCGACTGCCTTTTCTGCCTGATTAGCAGGAACTAATGCTACCAATTTTCCTTCATTCCCCATATAAAGCGGATCAAGGCCTAACAGTCCACAGAAATCTTTTACCTGTGGTGTCACTGGAAGTTTTTCTTCTTCCAATTCAATGGTAGTATCTGAAGTTTTTGCCAATTCTTTTAATACAGTTGCAAGTCCACCACGGGTAATGTCACGCATGGTATGTACATCCACCTCTGCAGCAAATAACGCTTCTACGATTTCACCAAGTGGTGCATTGTCACTCTGGATATCATTTACGATTCCCATACGAGTGCCAAGAATGGCAGCATGATGATCGCCTAAATTTCCAGATACGATAACCGCATCTCCTACACAAACTCGTTCTGCGGATACTTCTCTATCTTCTGGCACAAAACCTACACCAGCAGTGTTAATGTAGAGCTCACCATTACCGTTTACAACCTTTGTATCTCCCGCTACGATTTCTACACCTGCTTCTCTAGCACACTCTGCCATGGAATGAACGATTTCCTGTAATTTCGCTACTTCTAAACCTTCCTGCAAAATAAATCCACAGGTAATGTATTTAGGTTTTGCACCACGCATAAGCAAATCGTTTACGGTACCACAGATACAAAGACGTCCGATATCTCCGCCAGGGAAAGTTACTGGTGTAACCACAAAACTGTCAGTAGTCACTGCAATTCTTCCTGCACCTTCTACTACCGCACTATCTTCCATTTTATCTAAAGTGGTGCTGGCAAATTCTTTTGCAAAAATTGCTCCGATCAATTCACTGGTAGCCGCACCGCCGCTACCATGCACCATGCTGATTCTTTCTTCCATATTGTTCTCCTATATATCTTAAAATGAAGCGAAAGCCTAATAATAAGAAAATCGCAAGCGATTTTCTTGCGCGCGAGCAGAATTGCGAAGCAATTAATTTCGGCTCTGCGAGCTGCGCATCTATGTCATCGTCATAGTGCATTGGGCACTTAACAAGTGCAAAATGCACTATGACAAGATCCTTCTTCCGAAACCATACAAGCTCCCTGAGGCGTCAATGGCTTACACACTTTTCCAAAAAGTGGACACTGTTGTGGCTGCATTTTTCCCATCAAAATCTGATCACAGCAGCAAGCCTTGTTGCGCTTATTATCCTCTACCAAATCCTTGCTTCCAGCGTCGTATTTTTCATACTCTGAACGAAGTTCCATGCCAGTACCTGGAACAATACCCATACCACGCCATGCCGCATCGGTTGGCTGAAAATACTTTTTCACCAATTTCTGTGCTCTTGTGTTCCCTTTCGCAGAAACCACGGCTGGGTAAAAATTCATGACCTGTGCTTGGCTATTGTCAGTGCTATCCTTTTGCATACCTTGATAAGCCTGCACGATTCCGCAAAGTGCTTCAAGAATCTCTTCCCCTTCAAACCCAGATACCGCAAATGGAATCTGATATTTCTCTGCCAAAGGTTTAAATAAATCACTTCCAGTCACTGCTGCCACATGTCCTGGTGCCAAATATCCCTGAATGGAAGCACCATTCTCACATAAATACTGGATAACCCCTGGCATGGTTTTCAAGGCTGTTAAAACCTTTACATTTTCTATGTTTCTTTCAATGACTTCTTCTAGCAAAAGCGCATATACCGGTGTGGTCGTTTCAAACCCCAATGCAGCAAACACAAAAGTCGTCTCTGGCTCTTTTTCAGCCAAGGCAAAAATATCCATTGGAGAATACACCATAATGGCGCGTCCGCCCATACCCTGCACTTCACTAAGACTATACTTGCTACCTGGCACACGAAGCATGTCCCCAAAGGTTACCACACAGGTATTTGCTGTCATAGCCAGTTCAATGAGACGATCCACATAAGCGGTTGGTGTCACACATACTGGACAGCCAGGACCTGAAATCAAATGGATTTTATCCGAAAGCATACCACGGATTCCATTCTTGGAAATAGCGGCAGTGTGACTGCCGCATACTTCCATGATGTTTACCTGTGGTCCATTATAATTAGCCAGAAAATCTCGCATTTCTTCTAGTGTCATCTTTTCTTCTTTTACAGAATTTTCCATAGGACTCATCTTCGAAACTCCTCCTACTCGCCCATGAGCTCATTCAGATTTTTTAAATCTTCCATATCCTGCTGTGATACTTTCTGAATCACACAGCCTGCATGCACAAGTACATAATCTCCTACTTTTACATCTACGAGACCAGCTCTGGCAGTTACCTGATTGCCGTTAAAATCTACGACTGCATCTCTGTCTTTTATCTCTATTACTTTACCTGGTAAAGCTACGCACATACTATATACCTCATTTTATATTTTTTTACTCGCTTATCTTCTACAGCGTGTCAATGTATGCCAATAAATCTGCAAAATCCCCCTGTGGATACACAGAAATATCCTTGCCTACTTTGTTAATCAAATCCGCTGGCATGAGAAATACTTTCATACCAAGTTCTTCGGTAATCATGTCTTCCCCTACGTCATTTCCAACCATGAGACATTCTTCTGGTTTTACACCAAGTTTTTCTACTACTTCTTTGTAATAGTTTAAGTTAGGCTTGCAATAGTGATAATTTTCATAAGTTGTAAAAATTTCAAAATCTTCTGGTTCCATTCCTGCCCAGCGAATACGGCTTTCTGTTGCAACACTTGGAAACATCGGTGTAGTTGCAAGAGCAACACGATATCCTTTTTCTTTCAGCGTGCGCACGGTCTGTGCTGCTTCTGGAAGAAAACCACAGATATTTTTTACTTCCTGAAATTCATTTTTATAATAGTCGTCAAAGAGTGGAATATCCTCTCTCACTCGATCCCCCAAGACACCTGTAAACGCCTTCCAAAAAGCGTCTTCGTTGGTGCAGGAACCATCGTTTCCTGTCATTGCTTTCATTCCCATATAAACTGCTTTCACAAGTTGTTCTGGGTCATATCCATGTGGTGCCAATTTCTTTGCCATACCACCTAAATATGCTTTGATAAATGTGTCCTGATCCATTGGCAGCAATGTGCCGTCCAAGTCAAATAATACTACTTTTGTACTCATTTACTTCCTCCCGTACAAATATGTGGCAAAATAAATTACAGATGCGATAATGACAATCATAGGTCCAGTCGCCACGTTGGTATAATAAGATACCACCAGGCCCACAATTCCTGAAAACATGGAGAAAATCAACGAAAACAAATGATATTCCCGCATGTTCGCAGAGATATTTCTCGCGGAAGCCGCTGGCAAAATAAGAAGCGCATTGATAATCAAAATCCCCACCCATTTGATGGAAAGCATAACGATTAATGCCACCAATACTGCAAACAGATTGTCCATAAGTTTCACTGGAATCTGCTTACTCTTTGCCACGGTTCTATGGATAGAAATGGCATTCAAATAATTGAATCCCACCATCCAAAACAAAATTGTAAAAATAAATATTCCAATGAGATATCCGATTTCCTGTGTAGTAATACTGAGAATATCTCCTACCAAAATTGCAGAATATTTACTAAAGTTTCCACCTGCAGACAAAATCGCCAAACCAATTGCCACAGAGCAGGATGAAAACACTGAAATAATGGTATCCGTAGATGCCGTATTTCTACTACTAATATGATTCAATAATAACGCAAATGCAATAGCGAAAATCACCATAGAAATGGTGGTATCCTGCATTCCAAACACAACCCCAACCGCAATTCCTGTCAGCGCCGAATGTCCTAATGCATCGGAAAAATACGCCATTTTTTTATTTACAATCATAGTTCCAAGAAGTGCAAACAGTGGCGTGATAATCAGTATCGCCAAAAGTGCATTTCGCATGAAACCATAATCCAACCAGGAGGTCCAATTAATCATTTTCAGCACCCCCTTCTTTTATAGCCTCATCCTGATTACGAAGAGTATTCATCCAAGTAGGTACACGCTTTACATTTGCCTCATGCATCCAAATCTCTTCCTTCTCAGACGTGAAAACACTTGCAAACTCTGGACTTTCGAATACTTCTTTTACAGTTCCCTGTTTTAAAACCGTCTGATCCAAAAGCACCACATGGTCTGCATACTGCTTCACATAATCCAGATCATGAGAAATCAAAATAATCGCCAAATCATAATGACTTTTCAAATAGGTAATGGTTTTATAGAACAGTTCCATACCATTTTTATCAATTCCAGAAACTGGTTCATCCAAAAGTAAAAGCTTTGGCTTGTCCATAATCGCCATGGACAAAAGCACTCTCTGAAGCTGGCCTCCTGATAAGTTACAAACCTGCTTATCAATCAAATCTGCTGCCTCAAAGGTTTCCAAATGAGTTTTGATTTCCTGATAAATTTTTTTATTCTTTGGTAAAAACACCGGATAGTGATATTCATAACTTGCAA
>CAZDAP010000053.1:0-8203 GCA_964503585.1 uncultured Lachnobacterium sp.
ATCGTAAATTATCTACAATATGCCACTAAAAGTTTCAATGTATTCTCCACCCCATCTTTATGGCTTCTTTCATAACCATGAGATGCATATACGCCAGCACCGATGAGACCATGACGAATATCATAACCAGCACCAAGTGCTACATCTACGTCAGAACCATAGAATGGATAAATATCTACAGCAAATTTTAAATCATTTTCCTTTGCGGCTTTGATAAGTCCAGTCACCACATCATAGTTATAAGGTCCTCGGGAATCCTTTGCGCAGATGGATACCATATGCTCGTCGCAGGTAAGACCATCACCTACACATCCCATATCTACAGAAATCATTTCTGTTACACCTTCTGGAATGGATGCTGCTCCGCCATGACCTACTTCTTCGTATACAGTGATGTAATGATACTGACGATTTTCCAATTCAATATTGTTTTCTTTGAGATATTTTGCATAGCCTAATAAAATGCCTACACTTAATTTGTCATCCAAGAAACGACTCTTGATGTAACCCTTGGATGTCACAGTTGTTCTTGGATCAAAGCATACGATATCGCCAACCATGATGCCTAATTTTTCTGTATCCTCTTTTGAAGAAACAACTTCGTCCAATACCACTTCCATATCTGCATATTTACGTTTTGCATCACTATAGTCCGCATTTACATGAACAGATGCATTGTTTAACTGGAAAGTTCCTTCATAAATACCATCGAAACGTGTTACAATACGACAGTTTTCTGCTTCTGCATTATTTGGATTCATGCCACCAAGTGGAGACACTTTTAAGTTTCCATTTCCTTTGATTTCAGAAACCATGGCTCCAAGTGTATCTGCATGTGCAGCTAAAACGATACCATTATCCTTGTTCTTTCCACCGATATCTACAAGCACACATCCCTTTACTGTCATCTGTGGTTCATAGCCCAGTTTTCTATACTCTTCCATAACGAACTCTGCCGCATTTTTTGTATAGCCTGTTGGGCTGTCGATTGCCAAAAGTTGGCATGTAATGTCTGTAATGTATTCTACATAATTTTTCATATAATTTACCTTCTTTCTCTTTAATATATTTCACTATAAAGGATTCAAAAAAACTATATTTCTAATAGATACTTCTATTTATACTCCTAACTCTATTGAATTCAACATCTTTACTTCAACATCATAAATGCTGCCAGATTTCCACGTTTTCCATGACTTGCTCTATGTGAAAATAGCACTTCGGAATTACAACAAGTACAAACATTTGTCACTGCCAGATGCTCTGGTAAAATGCCCGCATCTAACATCACAATTTCGTTTGTCTTCCACAAATCCAACTGATATTTTCCATTGCCTTTACTGATTAATATTTCATCTCCGTGTCCCTTGAATTCTTCATAGAAATGTTCTGCCACATCTTCACTGATTTCATAGCAATCCTGACAAATAGATGGACCAATGGCTGCATAGACATCTGCTGGATTTGTACCAAATGCTTCCTTCATGGCCTCCAAGGTTTTCTGTCCCATTCTACCAACTGTGCCACGCCATCCAGAATGACTAAGACCAATTGCTTTATGGACTGGATCTACGAAATAAAGTGGTACACAGTCTGCATAAAAAGTAGACAAAATCACACCTGGCTCATTGGTAATCAACCCATCCACATCTGTGTATGGTCTCTCTTTTGTCACACCATAGCCAGCCTCTTCTTTTCCTACACGTAACACTGTCGTGGTATGAGTCTGATCCGTACAAATAAAATCATCTACTGTTTTTCCAAAAGTCTCTGCCACACGTCTATAGTTTTCCAGTACCGCTTCTGGCTTATCTCCTCTAGTAAAGCTGAAATTCAAAGAGGAATAGATATCTTCACTTACTCCGCCCAAACGCGTGGTAAAACAATGTTCCACCATACCTGTTTCATCTAAAAGCGGATAATGTAATAAGGGTAGCACTTGTTTATTTCCATTCACATCTGCTATTTCATGTTCTCTTACTACTAATATGTCATTTGAATTTTTCTTTTTTAATTCCATATCTGTGCCTATTTCTTTCTATTCTTTTTCATCTCAAAGATTCACTTGATACGCTCTCTTTCGCCTGTCAAAACGCATTCTCAATATGCGTCATTTCATCTCCCACAAATCCAATCACATCAAATCGACAAGGTGTCCACTCACTCAACTTATTCTTCATCAAATAGTAGTTTGCCACCTTACGAATCTGATTCTGTTTTCGAAAATCTACTGCTTCCAGCGGACTACCATAATCATTTGTGGTTCGATATTTTACTTCTACAAAGCAGAAATACTCCCCATCTTTTGCAATAATATCGATTTCACCACTTCGATTTCGAAAGTTTCTTTCCAAAATCTGATAGCCCTTCTGCATCAAGTATTCTTCTGCTTTTATTTCATAAGAAGTCCCTGTCTGTCGTTTATTGACAGATAGGGACTGGCTTGACTTGTTATTCGTCATAAAAACTCCAATACTACTTCTTATCCTATTTCTTAGGTTTTCCATCCAATTTTGCTTTCAGACGATCCATATCGTCTACGAAAACAAGGATTTCTGCCACTACTTCGTAAAGCTCAGGTGGAATGGCATCTCCAATCTTTAATTTGGAAAGGGTATCCGCCAGTTTATTATCCTTATAAAGTGGCACATCATTCTCTTTTGCTTTTGCGATGATTTTTTCTGCTACCTCACCTTTACCAGTAGCAAGGATTCGTGGAGCGCTGTCTCCCGGCTCATAAGCAACCGCAACGGCAGTTTTTTCTGGTGATTCGAATTTCTTGTTTTCTGCCATATTACGCCCTCACATCAAAGGAATATCGGTGAAGCTGTCCTGCAGAAGGTGCATCTTTTTTCAAGAAATCTTCCACAAAGTTCACTTTCTTTCCTTCGTTTTCTACATAAATACTCGCGTTAAAACCTTTCTTTCGCAAGCGTTCTTCTAATTCAGGCATATGTGCCTTTACCAAGGCATAGGATTCATCGCTATCCATATAAAACTTGGTATCCACATCTTTTCGATGTAAACGAACCGATACATCTGTCGAACCTAAATGATCCATATCCAAATGCAAAAAGGCCGTTAAATCTCGTTCAGGATCTCCCAAATCCCGTTTATTTGTATAAACATAAAGTTGTCCACTGGCATTCTGCCCTGACATCTTCAATGGAATCTGCACATAAGTATATGTCTGATTTAATTGATTCATAAAATCAATATTTCCACGCACATCTGCAACTGTCTGTGCCAATGGTGTATCTTTTAATCCAGCATTCATGAGCAAGGATTCTAAGTTTTGTGACTTGGACTCTAAACGTTCATAAAGTTTCTTTACTTTTTCACCATCTGCCACATCCTCTGGAGTTAAATACATCTGGCTCTCCATTGTATCACGCAAAAAGGTTCGCATATCCTTAGAAGAAAACAATTCTGTTAATGCCTCTTTGGATACGTTTTCTCCATTTAAGATAAAGTTGGATAATTTATTTAATAAACTTGCTGGTGAATCTTCAGATGTGATTCCTGTATCACCAAACAAACTATTTAGAAGTTTTACAACATTTTCCTGAGCAACACTATTTTTCACATTCGTCTGTATCGTTTCTGTTGCTTGATTAGTCTGATTTGTTATAACCGATTCTTCACTTTGTGCAACTGCTGCATTTTCTACAACTGCACCTTCTTCCATAGCACTTCCTGCAAGACCAGCCGTTTCAACACTATTTGCAGTTTCACCACCATTGGTCACCTGCATCATGTCCTCCATGGCAGCCCCTCCACCTGCTAGAGATGCTGTATCTGTATTTCCTGCCTGTTGGGTGGTTTCCATACCATCAGCCAGAATTTGAAGCAATTGACTATCAAAAGCCTTTAACTGTTCCAATGGCATCTCTTTCCCCAATAGCGTGGATGGAAGTTCCGAAATAAAACTATCCAATGCTTTATGTACCGCATTACTATCATCCATATAGTTTTCAAACTGAGCCACCATTTCATTGGTAATCGGAATATCCAATTTCTTCATCTGCACTGCAGTATTTACACTCATGTCAGGATTTGCCATTAAAACACGAGCCATTTGAGCCATACTGTTTTTATCAATTGGCATATGCTCCTGCATCATGCTGTTTGCCATATTCAAATATTTTTCTGTCACAGGAAGTCCCGCTGCTTTTAATGCGTTTAATAAGGTTAGATTCACCCCTGCTCCATCTACGGTATATGGACGGATTGCTATAGTAGCACCATCATTACTCTTTACCTGAAAGAACATGGATTGTCCTTGTACAAGCTGCATATTGACATCCAAACGAGCAGCCAATTCCGTACCATTTGACAGACCCAGAATGACTTTTCCGCCATTAATTGAATTCACAGTACCTTCAAAGATATTGCCCGCAGTAAGTTCACGAACAGATGAAACAAGTTTCTCTACGCCTCTCGTTCCATTCATTGTTTCTGTAGATGTAGTTGTGTTTGCATACTGTCTGGCAAGATCTGATATCTGCATGAACCCTCCTAACAAATTAGACAAAGTTTTTTATAAATGATTTTCTATGGATTGGTGTTGGACCATATTCTTTTATGGCTGCAATGTGCTCTGCTGAACCATAGCCTTTGTTCGATGCAAAGCCGTACTGTGGAAACATACGATCATATTCTTCCATTAACCGGTCTCTGGTTACCTTTGCAATAATGCTGGCTGCACCAATGGAAATGCTCTTAGCATCCCCTTTGATAATAGGCACCTGGTCTATGGTTACCTCTGGAATGGTAACTGCGTCATTTAACAACAAATCTGGCTGTGGATCCAATTTTCCAATTGCCTGTCGCATAGCCTCATATGTGGCCTGTAAAATATTGATTTCATCAATACGTTCTGGTCCAATAAATCCAAGTCCCGTTGCTACTGCTTTTTCCATGATTTCCTCATAGAGTTCCTCTCTCTTTGCAGCGGATAACTTCTTGGAATCATTGATATACAGAATATCACAGTCCTTTGGTAAAATAACCGCGCCTGCTACCACAGGACCAGCTAATGGACCACGACCTACTTCATCAATTCCGCATATATATAAATAATTATCGTACTGATTTTCATATTTCTTTATGCTTTCGGTACGATCCAGTTCTGCGAAATATTTTTCCAAACGTTTCTCTGCGGTTGCAACAATTTTCTGCACGCCACCACGGTCATCCACTTTGTATACGTCAATAAAATTCTGAATCTTTGACACATTTTCCTTTGTCGCAACTGTGCCAAAAAGTTCTAACTCCGCTTTAATTTCCCCTACTTTTTTATTTTCCATATATACCTTCTCTTTCTCTTAAGCAAACCCCAGTTTCAGCAGAAATTATGCTTCTACTGGTGGCATTTCAAGCGTAAGTTTTCCTAACTTACCACTTCTAAAATCATCAATCAATAAGATGGCTGCCTTGCTATAATCTAATTCATTTCCTTTGCTAAGGCAATTTCTGCTTTCTGCAATTTTCATTAGAATATCTATTGGATTTTCTACTTCTTCAATACTATAGCGTTCCGCCAATACACCTGGATATTCTTTTACAAGGAATTTAATTAATTCTACCGCTAACTCATCCGTATTTAAAATTTCATCCTTGATAGAGCCAATCAAAGCAAGACGAAGTCCTACCATCTGATCTTCAAACTTAGGCCACAAAATACCTGGAGTATCCAACAACTCTACATTTTTATTCAAACGAATCCACTGTTTACCTTTGGTAACACCAGGCTTATTACCTGTTTTTGCGCAGGCTTTTCCTGCATAAGAATTGATAAATGTCGACTTGCCCACGTTTGGAATACCGACTACCATGGCACGTACTGGACGATTCTTAATCCCACGTTTTAAATCTCGTTCAATCTTTTCCTTACATGCTTCCATGATAATATCTGTAATGGTTTTCATACCATTTTTGCTACGGGCGTCTAAACTCACTACAAAATAACCTTTGCTTTTAAAATAAGCAGTCCATTTTTCGGTTGCTTTCTTATCCGCTAAGTCTGCTTTATTCATAAGAATCAAACGATATTTATTTTTTCCTAACTCGTCAATATCAGGATTACGACTACTAAATGGGATTCTAGAATCCACAATTTCTACCACTAAATCTATTAATTTAATATCTTCCTGCATCTGACGTTTTGCTTTTGTCATATGCCCTGGATACCACTGAAAATTCATAATTTTACCTCTTTCTATCTTATAAAATTGCTTTTCCTATTTTCGTTTTTCGTAACAGATAAACCACAGCAAAGGAAATTGCTAAAATGACAACTACTAATACTGGCAATACCCAATATACTGAAAATTCATTCGCTGCAACATGAATTTTGTAATTGTCCAAAAACATAATGTGAATCAAATAAATACCAAAGGAACAAGCGCAACTAATATCAACCCATTTTTTCACCTTTTCACTTAATACCACATTGCCTTCTCCAAGACGCATGATATAAGCAAAAAATGCCAATGAACTAATCATAACCATTGGACTTCCATACTGGAAAATCCACTCAAAATGTTTTCCTCTCTCCATGGATTTTAGCAGGGTCGCCACTACATTAACCATACTTCCTCCCACAAAAAGTCCAAGTAGTTGCTTCTGGGACAGTTTTATCTGATTTTTATATTTTGCAATCAAGTAACCACAGAACAAATAGAAAATATAACTTCTATCACCAAATACAGGTAAGTCAAAATACAACTCTAGTGAAAAGTCCAAATCCAACTCTGCATATGGCATGATGTGAACGATTGATAACCAAATAAAACCAATAATTACAAATGCCTTTTCCAATTGTTCTCCCATTCCTTTACATAGTACCTGCAAAAATGGAAGTACAATATAAATCGGAATCATAACATACAAGTACCATAAGTGTGCCTCTGCCGGTTTTTCCAATAATAATTTCCAGTTACATCCTTGCTTCGTATAAAAAGTATTAAATAAGAAATATATGACTGTCCATACACACAATACTCCAAAGAATTTCCTTGCCCTTGCCAAAGCTTTATCCATACCTTCTGTTCTACCCAAAAGAAGTGCACCGCTCATCATGAAAAAACAAGGAACACTCACTCTGGCTAAAGAATTAATCACCAAAGCAAATACATATTCTCCCATAGATACAGCCCCATATGCTCTACAAAAATAGTTCGACACATGAATTACAATTACCATGATAAATGCCACAACACGCATTATTTCGATATTATAATTTTTTTGACTCATACCTTACCCCTTTTTATCTATCGCTTAATGGACAAATCCACTACCTTTTTCTGCACCTATATAAAACCATGCTTTACCGACAATGTATTCCTTTTTTATATTTCCGATATTTGCATATCTGCTGTCTTCACTATTGTTTCGATTATCTCCTAAAACAAAATATTCATCTTCTCCGAGGACAATCTCATCACCTGCGATACCTGTCTCTTCCATGGCTGCAACCTCTATTTTTTCATTATAAAGTTCACCATTGATATAAACAGCTCCATCCTTTATCTGCACTCTGTCCCCTGGTACCCCGATTATACGACGTACATAATAATGGGATTTTTCATTACCATTTGGCAAAAATACAATTACATCATCTGCCTTTGGTGCAGAAATTACATATACAAGTTTGTTCATCAAAACCTGGTCTCCATTTTCCAAGGTGTCTGACATTGCCTGCCCAACAACTGTGGTACGAATTCCAAAAGAACTCACACATATATATGCTGCTAAAATCACAGCCCCTATCTGTAATACCCAAGTCATGACATATTTAAACTTTCTTACATTAAATTTTCTTCTGGTCTTTCCAAAATTTAAACTACTGCGTCTACGTCTTTTAGATCTCATATTTTTCTCCAAACTAAGCCTATTTACACAACTAATATTATATAAAATTACGCTTTAAAGTGCAACGAAAATTGGTAATGAAAAAGGACGTAACCATCGGGTTACGTCCTTTTACGTCAAGTTTTATTATTTTACTAATTCTTTAACCTTAGCAGCTTTACCAACGCGATCTCTTAAGTAGTAAAGTTTAGCACGTCTTACTTTACCTTTACGTACTACTTCTACTTTTTCTACGTTTGGTGAGTGAAGTGGCCATGTTTTTTCTACGCCACAACCGTTAGAAAGTTTTCTAACTGTGAATGTAGCACGGTTGCTTCCACCCTGTTTT
>CAZDAP010000054.1:0-8198 GCA_964503585.1 uncultured Lachnobacterium sp.
TGTTCTCGAGCCTAGCGAAATAGCGTACACCGTAGCGGTATTGCGTAGCAATTAATTTCTATTCCGCGAGCTGCGCATCCCCGCGGAGCGTATTATCGTTGAATCTATGATTCAACGATAGCAAGGATATCATTCTGACGAACAATGATATATTCCTGTCCATCAAGTTTCACTTCTGTTCCTGCATATTTTGAATAGATAACTTTCTGTCCAACTTTTACCTGCATAACAACTTCCTTACCATCAACAATACCACCTGGACCTACAGCGATTACTTCTGCTTCCTGTGGTTTTTCCTGTGCTGATGCAGCTAAAATGATACCAGACTTTGTAGTTTCTTCAGCTTCAAGCTGTTTTAAAACAACACGATCTGTTAAAGGTGATAATTTCATCTTTCAATTCCTCCTTAAAAATGAAAAGACAACTGTCTTCTTTTCTATAATTATTCTCTAGATAAGATAATATTACTAGATTTTTTAAAAGTCAACACTAAATTAGCACTCTTTTTAAAAGAGTGCTAATAAGTCATCGAAAACCTAGTAAAATCAATACTTTCCACATTTCTTAAATGTTTATAAACTTCTAAACTCTAAATTAACTCATAGTGCTTTAACGCATTTAATATCCCATCCTCGTGAATATGCGTAGTCACATATTCCGCTGCATCTTTTGCAACAGCAGATGCATTTCCCATAGCAATACTATGTCCAACAAAACCAAGCATCTCTAAATCATTAATGCTATCCCCAATTGCATAAGTGTCTTCAATAGAAATTCCTAAATGTTCACACAACCATGAAATACCTGTGGCTTTGGAAGTTCCCTTTGGAACTGCCTCAATGATGCCATCTCCATGATCCATAAAATCAAAGATATCTGCTAATGTTTCCTCTACAGATTCATAATCCGTATTTTCATTTACTAACGCAGAGAACTTATTGGCATGAATATCTGCTAACTCACATTCATCTAAAAACACTGCAGAATCCTTCAATTTTTCTACAATATAAGTAATATATCCGTCCCCTTCAAACCCCTCTCTATCCAGCCACTGATAATCGGTTCCTTCGTATATAATAGGAAGTTTTGCTTTACGGCTAACATCATAAATTGCTTTTACCTCTTCATAGGACATGTTGTTTTCATATAATATTTTTCCATTCATTTCTACATGATTACCACATGCTGCTATAAAACCATCAAAACCAATTTCATCAAACTGAGGATCACAAACATTGCCCATTGCTCTACCCGTACAGATAAATGCCTTATGTCCATTTGCCTGCAACTGCTTGATGGCTGCCTTTGTACTTTCTGGAACTATCATATTTTCGTCCCACAATGTACCATCTATATCAAAAAATACATATTTTATCATTTTTATTCCTCTGTTTCTGTTGTCTCCGCAGATTCCGCCACACTATTATTTGAACCATCATACTCAACTAACACAGCTTGTACCAACTGACGTTTATCAGACTGTCCGCTAACACAGGTACTAAGTGTAATAATATGATCTTCTCCTGTAACTTCTACATCACGGAAATTACCACTTGTTCCATAATTATCTTCAACTATCTTCAAATAAGAAGCCAGCCCACTATTAGAAGAAAAATCATAACTATATAAGATGTGAGCATCTGTAAATCTATATGCTGCATAAATATCATAAATCAATAATTCTTCTGGTGTATAAATAAAGATGTAACGATTTTCTTCAAAGAACTCTTCTTCTGCAAACTTGTGTACATCCTTAAACATAGTACCATTTTTCATATTATGTCCATAAATTAAAGTATTACGATCTGTAAAATCCTTTGCATTGATTTTTTCAGTATAAATACATCCTGGATAGCCTTTTGTGCCGTCCAAATTATATTCTAAATAATAACTATCATCTGTTTCATGCTGTAAAATAGGATAATCAATATTTGTATTTGGAATATAAATCCATGCATAGATATCATCATTTTCTTCCCAAAGTTTTTCCCAATCTATAACCTTTCCTGGATCTTCAATTCCTAAATATGTAAAAATATTTTCTTCTGTCTGTGTCTCTGTCACTTCTGTATTCTCATCAATCAATGATTCAAATTTGTTCTGTGCATTTTTTTCGCTGATATATTTGTGCAATAAAATTCCTGCACAAACACAAAAAACAATAATACAGATTACCATTACAATATTTCTTGTTGTTAAATATTTTTTAATATTTTGCATATCTTTATACCTCCACTAATTACTATTTTCTTTTCTGCCATAAAAGAATGACAAAATACTTATACCTACTAATAAACATCCGATCGATATCAGCCATGCAGATACGCTGCCATCTACTGTGCCCTGCAAAAATCCTGTTTCTGTACGAACAACCGCCAAACCATTTGCCACCACATGGGCAACTACTGCTGGGTATAAACGTCCGGATTTTTCTACGAAAAGTGCAAAAACAATGCCCAATAAAAACGCATAAATAAACTGAACAATATTAAAATGTAAACCTGCAAAAATCAAAGCACTGATGAAAACAGATGGCCACATTCCCATCCTGCGTCTTAACCTGCCATATACCACGCCTCTATGCAATAACTCTTCCAAAAATGGTGTAATCAATGCGGAACCCAATAACTCCAACCAGATATTACTACCGTAAAATGCTGCATTGGCATCCTGATATTCCTGAGACATGGTTACAAGAGGTGACATGGATATGATATTATTCAATGCCACAGACAAAAACAATGTACTTGCAATGACAAATCCTAAATTTATCCACTTTTCTTTTGTAAATACCTCTTTGATTTTATATCTGCCAGTCATCATCAAATCATGTTTATAATCCGCATATACCACTGGAATGGCTACAAGACTACCGATAATTTTGCAAAGCATATAGGTTTCATTCCCTGCGCCAAAAATCAACTGAGCCACAAATATACCAATGGAAATTGCTGCATAATACATGGCCACTGGGTACACAATATCCCAAATTTTTCCTGCTGTACCAAACTTACTATTCACAAAGTTCATCCTCTTTCTTTAATAACTCCGCCCTCATTTGCTCCACACTTTTTCCTAATATAGGATGTCTGAAATAAGGACATAATTCAAATAATGGTTCTATAACAAACAAACGATTCTGCATATCAATATGTGGAATTGTAAGTGTCGGACTATTATAAACCAAATCGTCAAAGAACAATATATCCAAATCGATGGTTCTAGGTCCCCAGCGAACAACACGCTCTCTTTTTAATTCTGCTTCAATACCATTTAAAAACGTCAACAATTCTTCTGGTTCCATATAAGTTTCAAAGGAAACACAGCCATTCTGAAAATCAGGCTGCTCTACTGGACCATACGGTTTTGTTTGCATAATACCAGATTGTTTAAAATCTCGAATATATGGTGACGCTTTCATGCGTTTACATGCTTCGTCTAAATACCATAATGCATTCTCATGATTCGAACCAATGGCAACATATACCTTGTGCCACTCTCTATAAATATTTACGGAAACATCTTCTGGTGCAAAGGTAATCGGTGCACTTGGTTTTCGTAATTCCATTTCTACTGCCTCTAAAGCAGGGAATTGATTCAATAATGCTTCTACCGTTTTCTCTGCTGTTTTTTCAATTAAATCGTAAACCTCTTTGGTAAATACCTCTGTTACAAGAGTACATACTTCATCATAGTTGACTGCATCTTCCAATGCATCACTTACACCTGGTTTACGAAGAGACATATACAGTTTCAAATTCACAAAGAATTCCTGTCCTGTTTTCTTCTCCTCTTCTAGCACACCATGATAAGCATATATTTTTAAATTCTGAATTTTAATAAAATCTCTAGTTCTACGAATCATTTATTTTCCTTCTCTATAAATTGCCTGTGCCATTTGAATGGCGCGATAATTTTCTTTGATATCATGTACACGAACAAATGCAGCACCTTGTGCTACTGCAGCAACCGTTGTCACCAATGTACCTTCTACTCTTTCATCACTTGGCAAATCCAATGTCAGACCTATTACAGACTTTCTGGATGTACCTAATAGGACTGGATAGCCCAATGTCTTTATCTTAGACAGATTACGAATTGATTCTAAATTCTGCGCATAATTTTTGGCGAATCCCACACCTGGGTCAAGGATCATTTGATCATCTGAAATTCCTGCGTTCTTTGCCAATGCAATCGACTCTCTCAAATCCACCAGCATGTCTTCCACAAACTCGTTATAATCCGTATCTTTACGATTATGCATTAAACAACAAGCTACCTGATGTTCTGCGATTACTTTTGCCATTTCTGTATCGGCTTTTAACCCCCAGATATCATTAATCAAGTCAGCACCTGCCATAATTGCAGCCTTTGCAACTTTACTCTTATAGGTGTCAACAGAAATCGGAATCTCTATTCTGGTTTTTATCCCCTCAATAACAGGAAGAATTCGTTCCATCTCTTCTTCCTCAGATACAGGTGTAAATCCTGGACGTGTTGACTCGCCTCCCACATCAATAATGGCGGCACCATCCCTTTTCATCTCCTCCGCCCGAACCAGCGCAGCGTCGATTCCCCTGAATTTGCCACCATCTGAAAATGAATCTGGAGTCACATTTAAAATTCCCATAATATAGGTATTCTCTTCTGTATGAAATTCCTGTGTTCCAATTCTCATACTCAATTTCTCTGCAATGATACACACTGCATACTTTCTATTTTTTATGTTTCAAAACAATATTTCTACGACGTTATTTACACATCAAAAGAAAACGATTCACAAGTGCTTCATCCTCTTCAAATGCACCACGCATGGCAAAAGTAACGGTCTTGCTACCTGGCTTTTTTATCCCACGCATTGTCATACACATGTGCTCTGCTTCCATCATGACAATCACACCCTTTGGATTCAAATGCTCCATAAGTGCATCTGCCACCTGGCTAGTGAGCTGTTCTTGAATCTGTGGACGCTTCGCGTACACCTCAACCGTACGTGCCAATTTACTTAATCCTACCACTTTTCCATTTGGAATGTATGCTACATGAGCCTTACCATAAAATGGCATAAAATGATGCTCACAGGTAGAATAAAATACAATATCTTTTTCAATGACCATTTCGTTATTGTCCACTGTAAAAGTTTTTGACAAAATCTCTTCTGGTTCCTGTTCCAGTCCAGCAAATATCTCCTCATACATACGTGCAATACGATCTGGAGTATCTACCAAACCTTCTCTATTTTTATCTTCGCCAATTCCTTCCAGAATCAACTCTACACCTTTTTTAATCTTTTCTCTATCAAACATCTCTCATCCTGCTTTCGCAAATCTGTTTATAGTTTTCTTTTAATTCCCCTAAGTATGATAAAGAACCAAATGCCAATATTGGACATCCATCCTGTTCACTTTGGGAAATTGCAGTTTGAATTGCTGCTTCTATCGTTTCACAGAACTGAACATCTTCATGCCATTGTTTTACTTCCTCTGCCAATACAACACCGTCCAACCCTCGTGCATTTGGAGGTGTAACCGTATAGATTTTATGAGCAAACGGCATCATCATTTCAAGCATTTTTTCATGTTCTTTATCTGCTAATATTCCTATTATAAAGTTAACTGGCTGATTTGTAAAACTTTTTTCTACAGTAATTGCCAATTGTTTTACTGCATCCTCATTATGAGCGCCATCTATTACGAATAATGGGTCATATCCAATGACCTCAAATCTACCAGGCCATACCGCATTTAAAATTCCTACTCTGCTGGCATATTCCATATCCATCCAGCCAGCAAGGGATGCATTTCCATCGTTCCACATCTGCATCTCATCCTGTAACTGAAACAATAATTTGGGCCAAATGGCATCAAATACTGCAATAGCCAGTGAAGCATTTTGAATCTGATACATACCTGCCATTCGAGTCATATAGTTCACTCCTAGATAGGTAAAACGAAGTTCGCCTGGTTTCTGAGAAACAAATTTTGTACGGCTGGTATAAACATCACCACGAATGGTTTGCAAACCTTTTTCTTCGCCTTCTTTTGCCACACGAGCAAATGTATCTTCTAGTACTTTCTCTACCTCCGGCTCCTGTTCTCCCCAGAAAATAAGGGCACCTGGCTTCATAATTCCTGCCTTTTCCCTTGCAATTTCTGATAAACTTTCCCCTAAAAATTGCATATGGTCACGGCTGATTTTTGTAAATACGCATGCAAATGGATGGTCCACCACATTGGTGGCATCTAGACGTCCTCCCATTCCTACCTCTAAGAGAACTACATCTGGCTGCATTTTAGCAAAATAAACAAATGCCAATGCTGTTTCAATTTCAAAGGCAGTAGGCAGAATAGGACTCTCGCTGCGCAAAGCCAGAATGTCACAGGCATTCTTTACCTGTGACATCATTTCTGCGTATTCTTCTTCTGTAATATTTCGTCCATCATACTGCCAACACTCTAACGAGTCAAATACTGCTGGAGAACAGTATCTTCCCACTTTAAAACCAGCCTCTTTGCAAATGGACGCAAGATAAGCACCAAAGGAACCTTTTCCATTGGTTCCTGCTATATGAATTGTAGGTATCTGATTTTGTGGATTTCCCAATTCTTCCATAAGAGCGCGCATATTGGAAAGTCCCAATACACTGCCTCTTTTCTTTGTTTCTTCTACAAATTCCTGTGCTTCCTTGTAAGTTAACATAGTTCCTCTTTTCTATACGATTAACGCTTTACGCCCTTGGTATCTCGATTACCAATATGAAGACGATTGAGTGCAAGTTCTTTTCCTTTTACCTCTACGGTTTCATTTTCACCATCGCCTAACACGTAAATCGCTTTCAACTCATCATTTTTATCCAGTTTCATACCACGAACACCAACTGCTGATTTCTTCTTCTCTGGAATGGTCGCACATTCGATACGAAGGAATGCTTCTTTTCCAGAACGCATTACCATAGTCTCGTTACCCTTTAACGCACGAACTGCTAATAATTCATCTCCATCTGCCAGTTTCGTAGCCGCTGTAGTTTTCTTTGCAACCACAAATTCTGCACCATCAACCAGTTTAATCATGGATTGTTTTGTACCGAACACCATCTTGCTAGTGGATACATTTTGTAAGTTGGAAACATAGATATAAGTTTCATTTTTACTATCGTAATTACTTAAGTTATCGATTGGTGTTCCCTTATCTTTTAATCGACCAGCAGGTAAATCCAATACCTTAATCAGATGCAACTGACCTGTGTTTGTGAAAACACAAATCTTGTCTGTATTCTTACAGATAAATGCATAGCGATTTTCACTTTCTGCTGTTTCTTTGTTTCTTTCATAGATAGAAACATCGATGGTTTTTGCATAACCAAAACGATCCATAAGGAATACCACATCTTTTTCTTCGATTGGCTTTTCTTCTACTACTGCTTCTGCCAAGTTATCTACAACAGTTCTACGAGGTCTGCCATATTCTTTCTTGAATGCAGTCAACTCTTTGATAATCATCTTTGCCATAGAAGAACGATGGGAAAGTAAATCTTCATAAAGAGCAATCTTTTCTAAAGTTTCGTTATGATCTTTCATCAATGCTTCTATTTCAAGACCGATTAATTTATACAAACGCATTTCCAAAATGGCATTTGCCTGACGTTCTGTAAAATGAAGTTGTTTCGCCATCTTTTCGGATGCTTTTGATTTAAATTTAATATTAGATGTATCTCCAGTAGTCAGACACTTTTCTGCATCCTTTCGGTTGGTACATCCGCGAAGGATTTCGATAATCAAATCGATAACATTACATGCTTCAATGAGACCTTCCTGGATTTCCTTCTTATCTAATTCTTTTGCTAAAAGTGTTTTATATTTTCTAGTAGCAATTTCATACTGGAAGTTTACATGATGACGAATGATAGGGATAAGTCCCATAGTTTCTGGTCTGCCATCTGCTACTGCCAGCATATTTACACCAAAGGTGTCTTCCAGTTTTGTTTTCTTATATAAAAGGTTTTCTAATGCTTCTACATTAGTTCCTTTCTTCAAATCTAATACGATGCGGATACCTTCTTTGGAAGACTGGTTGGTAATATCCACAATATCACTGGTCTTCTTTGTCTCAACTAAAGCAGCTACATCTAAAAGGAACTTACCAATATTAGCACCAATCATGGTATATGGAATTTCTGTAATAATCAGACGTTCTTTTCC
>CAZDAP010000055.1:0-8097 GCA_964503585.1 uncultured Lachnobacterium sp.
TCTTCATAAATTCTGCCATTTGGAAATCTACTAAATAGTGCTGAACGATAACTTCTGTCAATTCATCACCTGCATGTGGAATCATGCCGTAAGCAATGATACTTCCGTCCTTTGTAATAGAAATATCGCTAGTACCTGCGCCCACATCCACGAGAGCGATATTTAACATTCTGAAGTTTTCTGGAATCGCCACATTGATAGCGGCAATAGGTTCCAAAGTCATATTACTTACAGAAAGTCCAGCCTGTCCAACAGCGGAATAAAGACCATCTACAACATCTTCAGGGAGGAATGTAACAATAATGTCACAACCTATCCTATTTGCCTTATGCCCTTCGAGACTAATGAAAATTTCATCATTTAAATAATATTTCACTACCGAATAACCTACGCAGTAAAATTTATATCTGGTATCATTTTTCTCTTTTAATTCTTCCTGTGCTTTTTCTACACCAAGCAAATGCAATGTATGAATATCCTCACCTGTTACAACCGATTCTTCTGAATATTCAAAATCCACATGAGTAGTCACTGTTTTGAGCACACGACCAGCGGCAGCGATACATACTTCTGTCAACTGTCCCTTCGTCTGCTGTTCCAAAGCATCTTTTACCGTCTTTACTGTACGGGCAACACGACCTATATCATGAATCTGTCCATCCAGCATTGCTCTTGTCTCATGCTCCTTGATGTATTGTGCAATTACAGTAAATTTTTCATCCTCTGTACGATATCCTACAGTACCAACTACGTTTCTTGTACCAATATCAAGACCAAATACATTACTCATCTGCTTTTCTCCTTAAAGCTTTTTCTATCTGTTTCATAGTCTCCCCCAAATCACCATTATTGTCAATAGTAACTTGTGTAGACGCTCTGAATTCGGCTTCACTTAATTGACTCCGAAAAATATTATCAATCTTTTCATCGGAGTAACCTCGGCTTGCCTTTAGTCGTTTGCGACGATTTTCCTCACTGGTATAAATATACCAAAGTTCGTCACAAATTTCATCATATTCTTCTTCAATTAATAATGCTGCTTCCAAAACCAAAACTTCGAGTTCACCTTTTTCCTGCTCTAATGTATATTGGTTTCTCACATATTCTTTGACCGCAGGATGGACAATAGCATTCATCTCTTCTCGCTTGATTGGATTAGAAAAAATAACCTGCGCCAATTTTATCCGATCAAACGCTGGATACGCGACATCAGAAACTGCTTCCGAAAAAATATCTAACCCCTTAAACTGCTCCACAATTCGTCTATAACAATCCGTTCCAGGTTCCATCAACTCATGAGCAATCTCATCTGCTAACATTACTTTTGTTTTTGGTTTCTCTGCCAGATAGGAGAGGATTGCCGACTTTCCAGCCCCAACTCCTCCTGTTATTCCTATAAATCTCATACTAATGAGCATCATACCAGTTTTCGCCCCATTCCGTTCCCACTTCTAATGCAACGGAAAGGTCTGCAACCTGATGCATCTCCTCTTCTAATAAGGCAATGACTGCATCTTTTTCTGATTCTTTAGTTTCGATGAGAAGTTCATCGTGCACCTGTAAAATCAGTCTGGATGCATAGCCTTCTTTGATTAATTTGTCATGCACACGAATCATGGCAATCTTTATAATATCCGCTGCTGTTCCTTGGATAGGTGCGTTCATCGCTACACGCTCTCCAAACTGACGTTGCATAAAGTTGCTGGAAGTCAATTCTGGAATTGGACGGATACGACCATAAATGGTAGTAGTCTTTCCAGTTTCTTTTGCATCTGCAACGGTTTTATCAATAAATTCCTTTATCTTTGGATAAGTCTCAAAATATCGGTCGATATATTCCTGTGCCTCTTTTCGACTGATATTCAAATCCTGACTAAGTCCAAATGCACTGATTCCATACACAATACCAAAGTTTACCGCCTTGGCATTACGACGAAGAAGTGGTGTCACTTCTTCAAATGGCACATGGAATACCTGAGAAGCTGTGGTACTGTGAATATCCTGACCACTGTTATATGCTTCTATCAATTTCTCGTCTCCTGACATATGGGCCAAAATACGAAGTTCGATCTGAGAATAGTCGGAATCCACAAAAACATTGCCCGGCATTGGGTGGAAAACCTTACGAATCATTCTACCCAGTTCAATTCGGATTGGAATATTCTGCAAGTTTGGTTCTGTACTACTCAAACGACCAGTTGCTGTAATGGTTTGATTAAAACTGGTGTGGATTTTTCCATCCTCTCCTACAAAGTTCTGTAAACCATCTGCATAAGTTGACTTTAACTTGGAAAGCTGTCTGTATTCTAAAATATCAGAAACAATTGGATATTCTCCTGCCAGTTTTTCCAATACATCTGCAGATGTGGAATAACCAGTCTTTGTTTTCTTTCCATTTGGAAGTCCCAATTTTTCAAAAAGAATCACTCCCAACTGTTTTGGGGAATTGATATTGAAATTCTCTCCTGCTGCCTCGTGAATTTTCTTTTCCAATTCCACGATGGAGCCTTCCAATTTTGCACCATATTCCTTTAGGGCTGCTGCATCCATACAAATGCCTTCTCGTTCCATGTCGTAAAGTACAAATACCAATGGCATTTCTACTTCATAGAACAGTTTATCCATGCCCTGTTCTTTTAATGATTCTGCAATCACCGACTTTGCTTTCCAAGCAATATATGCCTTGTAGCAAGCAAGTTTGAGTGTATCTTCTTTTAAATCCTTTTCTGTTGGAACCATGAGTCCCAAATAATCCTTTGCGATATCATCATGAGGATATTGACCCTTAAGCGGATTTAATAGATATGCTCCAATGGTCACATCAAAATAACGATTTCTATCTGCGATATATTTATCCCATTGACCTACATAATCAAAGTCTTTTCCATATTCCATGATTGCCAGTTGAGATTTTAAATCCATGGAAATCCATGTATTTACTTCTGCCTGCTTCATTTTTTCTAACAGATAATTGCTGCTTACTTCGCGACCTGTGGAAATATAATAAATATCTTCTTCTCCAAATGCCACTGCCAAAGCAGCAAACGCATTGGTTTCTGTAATTGCGAACAAACTAATCTGTCCATCCGACTCCATATTGTCGTCATTATTTTCAGATGGAACAATGGAAAATGCTACATCTTTTCCTTTTAATTTTGAGAAAATTTTATCTACTTCTTTTGGATTACGAATAGATGCAAAATACTCTTCTGCATTGTTCTTTGGCGCATCTACTGCAAATCTGCCAAGAAGGTTCTTAAATTCTAATTCTTTACAAAGAAGATATGCTTCTTCTGTGTAAAGAGATTCGATACTTTCTAAACGGGCTTTTTCAAAGGTAAAGGATACTGGTGCTTCTTCTACTGGAGCATTGGTAATAATCGTTGCTAACTCCTTACTCATCACCGCCTGTTCCCAGTACTCTACAATATTATTGGCTGCACGAGGTGGTTTTACCTCATCTGCATGCGCATGCACTTCTTCAATGGATTTATATTTTTCAATTAGTGCCGTAGCAGTCTTTTCTCCGATGCCTGGGACACCTGGAATATTATCGGAGGTATCTCCCATAAGCGCTTTTACATCGATAAATTCCTTTGGTGAAACTGAATACCGTTCAACTACATCTTTGGCATAGTAGTTTTCAATTTCCGTTCCAGTTTTCTTGGTCTTTGGAATACGAATCTGCACATGATCTGTGGCCAACTGTAAAAGGTCTCGATCACCAGAAACAATAGACACTTCCATGCCCTTGGCTTCACCTAATACAGAAATGGTTCCCAATAAGTCATCTGCTTCAAAACCTGGAAGTTCAACAATAGGTACGCCCATCTTGGTCAGCATATCCTTCATTACCGGCACCTGTTGGCGGAGTTCATCAGCCATAGGTTTACGAGTACCTTTGTATCCGTCAAACATATCGTGACGGAAAGTTGGCGCCTTTACATCAAAGGCAACTGCCAGATACTCAGGTTTTTCTTCTTCCAAAATCTTGAACAAAATATTTAAAAATCCATATACTGCATTGGTATGCAACCCTTGGGAATTTGTCAAGTCTGGCAAACCAAAGAATGCACGATTTAAAATACTATGTCCATCAATAAGTACAAGTTTTTCACTCATAATTTGTTACCTTTCTATGGGTATTACCCCTCTACACTAGATTGCTCTTGTGTACTCTTTCAACCACTCTGCTTCTTCTGTTGTAAGAAGTGGAGCAATCTTTTCGAATACCATCTTATGATATTCATTCAAATATCTCTTTTCTGTTTCATTCATCTGACTGGCATCTACTGCATCCAAATCAAATGGTACAAAAGTCAAGTTCTCAAAATACATAAACTGACCATATTCATTTTTTTCGCCTTTACGACAAACAATTTCATTTTCCAAACGAATACCGTAAGCGCCTTCGATATAAATACCTGGTTCATCACTGGTAATCTGACCTTCTTCAAATGGTGTATTGTAACCGCGTCCCCAATGGAAACCATTTGGACCTTCATGTACATTTAATATATGACCAACACCATGACCTGTACCATGTTTGTAGTCTAAGTTTGCTTCCCAAAGTGGCTGACGAGCCAAAACGTCTAAATTCATGCCTGTACAACCATACAAAAATTTCACATTCGCAAGACTCAGATTAGAACGAAGTACTCTGGTAAAATTGGTCTTCATTTCATCTGTAACAGGTCCCACTGCAAAGGTTCTGGTAATATCTGTAGTACCTTCAAAATACTGTCCGCCAGAATCCACAAGAAGTAAGCCTTCTGGCTTGATTTCTACATCTGTTTCTTCTGTAGCACCATAGTGAATAATCGCACCATGCTCTGCATAACCACAAATCGTATTAAAACTTAAATCAAAACAGCCCTCCTGCTGACGTCTTAATTCTTCTAGATAGTCCGAAGCAGAAATCTCTGTCATAGGTACTTTGCCCACGTTATTTTTTAACCAGTACATGAATTTACACATAGCCACTGCATCTTTGATGTGTGCTTTACGTGTATTTTCCAATTCTACTTCGTTTTTCTTTGATTTCATAATCACAGAAGGATCTTTTTCATCGATTACATTTACACCTTCTGGAATACTGTTGCAAATACGATAGTTTACAACCGATTTATTCATAAGAACTGTCTTATCTGTTTCGATTTCTTTTACATAATCATAGAAACTATTATATGGTCTAGTAATAATATTATTTGCCGCCAAATACGCAGATAATTCATCCGTAATAATTTCTTCCTGTACAAACCAAATGCATGCTTCTTTTGTAAGTGCTAAATAAGACAATACGACTGGTACATAAGTAATATCGTTACCACGCACATTTAAAATCCAAGCAATATCATAAAGGGAAGTTACAAGGTGAACATCTGCCCCCTTTTCTTCCATTACTTTTCGAATATCAGCAAGTTTCTCTGCAGTTTCTTTTCCTGTATATTTGAAATCCAAAATACGAACAGGTTCTTTGGAAAGTTCTGGTCGGTCTGTCCAAATAATATCAATTAAGTCTTCATCTACTGCCATCTGCCCATTTTTCTTTGCAACGATGTCTTCTAATTTCTTGCCCCAAGAACTGTTTACCACGCGTCCGTCAAAGCCCAATGTCTGTCCATCTTCTAATGTCTTTTCAATATATTCATCTACGGTTGGTACGCCTTCTTCACCCATCTTGTAAAGAGTTACTGTAGTGCCTTCCAACTGAGCAGCAGCCTGTACAAAATATCTGCCATCTGTCCAAAGTCCTGCTTCTTTCATAGTAATAACCGCCACACCTGCGGAGCCTGTAAATCCTGTAATATATTTTCTCGCTGTAAAATGAGCACCTACATACTCTGATTCATGAAAATCAGCTGTAGGAACCACATAAATAGCGATATTTCTTTTTTTCATTTCATTTCTTAATGCACTAAGTCTTTCTGGTATCATATATTCCTCCTGTATATATAATGTCGTTTTACGACATACAAATAGCCACCTTGTATTATCTCATAAAAAACACTTGTTTTCAATAAATCTCGTGGGATTTTCTTGAATTTACATATAAAAAGAGTGTTGCACCACAGACGGTTTTCGTCTATTTTGCAACACTCCGATAAATCCGATATTTATTCTTCTTCTAGTTTCTGATAGCGTTTCCAAATTTTATCGCCACCACAAACATGCTTTGTACCATCCTCATCAATTACAATGTAATCATCTGCGCCGATAAACTCTCTACCGCGACGATTTAAAATAAATGGGGATACCACATAACCATCTTCTCGTTTGATTCGAATCAAAGAATCTGTTACAATCCATTCTCTTGTTACAATTTCTGAGAAAAGCTCAAAGCCATCTTCCAAACCTTTTCCTAATTCGTACTTCTGTACATCTGCTTTTAATTCTACTCTTTTGCACTTCATAGTTTCCCCTCCTTAACTTGTGATGTCTTTGCATAAATTATAACATAACTTATTCTTTCTGACATCCTTTTCCTTGGAAATTTGTGTGCAAAATTTAAGTTTTATTCTGCAATTTCTTCGTACAAATCTCTATAATCCTGTTCATCTGCAAATAACATATATTCGCCATTTACATATCCCATATAACCGCTATCAATTACGTATCCCTTCATTTTCCTGTCCTCCTATATATACTCACAAATAATTGTCATTTTTTTGTCTTCAAAAAACATGTAGTTTCTTAAGACACTTAAAAAATACAATATATTGTGAGTAATAATTCGGACACCTAATAACTAATAATGTATATTTGTCAAGAAAAAAAAGCCAACACCTTAATGGCATTGGCTTTCGAGTCTATTACAAGTCACTATTTTATCTTATAACATTTTTTTCGTATTATCAGCTAAATCCCCTACTACTTTTTTAGTAGCTTCGATGTCTTTATCAACATTGTCATCGAACTGTTCCACTCTATCTTCAATACGTTCAAGAACTGCATTGTAATATTCGTCTGCTTTTTCTACAAGTTTATCAATTGTTGAAATGGCACGATCTTTTTCTTTTTTAAGATCAAATTTTTCCCCATTTACCATTTCAGATACTTTGTCTGATACCGCATCAATTACAATTCCTGCTGCATCTGTCACAGTTCCTGCAACTTTTTTAGCAGTTTCCTTATCTTTTTCATAGTTTTCAGTAGCCTGATTTACACGGTCTGCTATACGATCCGCTGCTGAATCAGTTACACTGCTTGCTGAATCCACTGCTGATTCTACAATCTTGTTTGTTTCATTACTCATAGTCTTCTTCTCCTTTTTACTGACAGGTTTTTACCACCCTTTAATGTTTGCTTTTTCCTTCAATAGTAAGTATAATTATTTTATCACACAAGAAGAATGGTCAATCTTGTTACTTTGTGCATTTTTAGGACAAATCCTAAAATTTGTGGAACAATTTTTCATTATCCACATAGATAGGAGGCAATTTATGAAACATGAACTTAACTCTCAAATCACCAAACAGATGCTGCGCGACGCTTTCCTTTCCTTATTGGAAAAAAAGCCTATTTCCAAAATAACAATTAGCGAACTCGTAGTGCTTTGTGATGTAAATCGAAAAACCTTTTACTATCATTTTGCGGATGTTTATGATTTATTACAGTGGCATTTAAACAATGAGATTGATAAAGCCATCTCTGCTATTGATTCTCCTTATGATCTTGATGTCACCATTGCATATTCTATAAACTATATGAAACAACATTCTTACTTACAGAATTGTATCAATGAACCTGTTGCACGTAACAAATTTACAGAAGTTTTAGAAAAAACTCTTTATCCAATGATATTTAAAATACTGAGTGATTTGGAATCCAGTCACGAGAAATCTATCGATGCTGATTTCAAAGAATTCCTTACCAAAAATATAACTCGTACTACTGTACTTTCTATTTTGGATTCCATTGAAAATCCAAATGAGTACGATTATAAACTGTTACAGTTATATATATCCACTATTTCTAAGGCATCTGTGAACGGATTTTTTGATAGCATATAAAAGAGTTCGCTTGCGAACTCTTCACGCGCAAGCGGTGTTGCAAAGCAACTAATTTCTTCTCCGCGAGCTGCGCATCCTCAGCGGA
>CAZDAP010000056.1:0-8006 GCA_964503585.1 uncultured Lachnobacterium sp.
GGAAACGGATTATTTGAATCAATGTAGAAAAGAACTTGTGAAAGAAACAGGAATTTTGATTCCAATTTTAAGATTGCGAGATAATACGGCTTTGGAAGATAATAAGGTGCGAATTTTATCGTATGACAAGGTGCTTTGGGAAGACTATATGGATATGACAGATGATGTGTACCAGCTTATGATTTTGCAAGTGAAAGAAGTATGCAAAATACATTATGCATCTATTATAAATAAACAATGTGTGAAGCAATTGATAGATGTTATAAGAGAAACATATCCAGCTATAGTAGATGGGGTAATTCCAGAAAAAATAAGTTATTTGCAGGTACAAAGAAGGTTACAGGAAGTTTTAAAAGAGACTGGGAATATTAGAGATTTAATACATATATTAGAGATGATGGAAGATGAACACCTGTTGAAAGGAATTGTGTAGGAAAAATACCCAGTGATTCCACTTTATAATATAGCAGGGGATGAAGATCCATGTGGAAGTTTTGGTGAAGGTGTAAAACTTGTTTCTATAATGAGACGTCCATTTTAAAGTGGGCGTCTCAGTTTTTTTATGTAAAAATATCTTTGTAAATATTTTGGGATGTGTTTTTTATTAAATAGTGATATAATCTTTAGAAAAACTATATTTAGAGAAAAGTAGTTTGATAGAACGAGAAAGAGGAAGATTCGTGACATATCAAGAAGTTGTAAAAGTAGTTAGAGAAAAACGGAATATAGATTTTGATGAATTAAAGGTACTTATAGGGGAGGCCACAGAAGGGGAGGCAGCATTTCTCTATACACAGGCGCGTGAAGTAGCTGATTTGATATATGGAAAACGTGTATTTAAGCGTGGACTTATCGAGTTTACCAATTATTGCAAGAATGACTGTTATTATTGTGGTATTCGTCGAAGCAATGTTTGTGCCGAGCGTTATCGATTGGATAAAGAGATCATTTTGAGTTGTTGTGAAAAAGGATATGCACTTGGTTATCGCACCTTTGTATTGCAAGGTGGAGAAGATGGATATTTTACGGACGAGAGAGTTTGTGAAATTGTAAGTGAAATTCGAAATAAGTATCCAGACTGTGCGATTACTTTATCCATTGGTGAAAAATCAAAAGAAAGTTATCGGAAATATTTTGATGCAGGAGCGAATCGTTATTTGCTTCGACATGAGACTGGGAATGACTCGCATTATGGAAAACTTCATCCAACTGAATTATCTTTACAAAGAAGAAAACAATGTCTTTGGGATTTGAAAGAGATTGGATATCAGGTAGGCTGTGGGTTTATGGTTGGTTCACCATATCAGACAATAGAGACTCTGTATGAGGATTTAATGTTTATTAAAGAGTTAGAACCTCATATGGTCGGAATTGGTCCTTTTATTCCCCAAAAGGAAACACCATTTGCAGAAGAAAAGGCTGGTACGTTAGAAATGACACTTCGGCTTTTAGCAATTATTCGACTCATTCATCCACATGTATTACTTCCAGCGACGACGGCTCTTGGAACCATACATGAAAAAGGACGCGAATTAGGCGTTTTAGCAGGAGCAAATGTTGTGATGCAAAATCTATCTCCAAGTGATGTACGTAAAAAGTATAAGCTATATGATAACAAGGCATGTACAGGCGATGAAGCGGTAGAAGGGGATACGAATTTAATGCTTCAGATGAAGAAAATCGGATATGAATTAGTATGTGATAGAGGAGACTATCAAATATAGATATAATCTATTGTCTAAAAGATAAAAAATTATGTAAATTTTTCAAATTATGTAGTAGAATGTAGAAGTGTGATTTTTGGAGATATACATATAAACGTAAAAAATTGAGAATTGACTTAAATTATAAATAATAGAAAGAGTAATAAAAATGTACAATGTAAAATCATTAAAAGCAGAAGAATTTATTTCAGATGAAGAGATTTTGGACACATTGGCCTATGCAGATGCAAACAAAGAAAATGTAGCATTGATTGATGAAATCTTAAATAAAGCAAGAGAAAGAAAAGGCTTAAATCATAGAGAAGCCTCAGTACTTCTTGCATGTGATATGGAAGACAAGATTCAGGAAATGTATGATTTGGCAAAACAGATTAAAGAGGATTACTATGGTAATCGTATTGTTATGTTTGCACCATTGTATTTGTCCAATTACTGTGTAAATGGTTGTGTGTATTGTCCGTATCATTTAAAGAACAAACACATTGCTAGAAAAAAATTAACACAGGAAGAAGTGGCAAAAGAAGTAATTGCATTACAGGATATGGGACACAAACGTCTTGCTATTGAAGCAGGAGAAGACCCTGTAAATAATCCGATTGAATATATTTTAGAATGCATTGATACGATTTATAGTATTAAACACAAGAATGGCGCTATTCGACGTGTGAATGTAAATATTGCTGCAACAACGGTAGAAAATTATCGTAAACTCCATGATGCAGGTATTGGTACATATATTTTGTTTCAGGAAACATATAACAAGAAGAGTTATGAAGAATTACATCCAACAGGCCCAAAACATGATTATGCTTATCATACAGAGGCAATGGATCGAGCAATGGAAGGCGGCATTGATGACGTAGGTCTTGGTGTATTGTTTGGATTGGAATTATATCGTTATGAATTTGCAGGATTATTGATGCATGCAGAACACTTAGAAGCAGTACATGGCGTAGGTCCACATACGATTAGTGTGCCACGTTTGAAACGTGCAGATGATATTGATCCAGATACTTTTGATAATGGTATTGATGACGATACTTTTGCAAAAATCTGTGCATTAATTCGTATCTCTGTACCATATACTGGTATGATTATTTCTACCCGTGAGTCACAGGCTGTACGTGAAAAAGTATTACCACTGGGTGTTTCGCAGATTAGTGGAGCATCCCGCACCAGTGTTGGTGGATACGCTGAGCCAGAAACAGAAGAAGATGTAACTAGTGCACAGTTTGATGTCAGTGATAATCGAACATTGGACGAAGTAGTGAACTGGTTGATGAAAATGGGACATATTCCAAGCTTTTGTACTGCATGTTATCGTGAAGGCAGAACAGGCGATCGCTTCATGACACTCTGCAAAAATATGCAGATTTTAAATTGTTGTCATCCAAATGCATTGATGACATTAAAGGAATATTTAGAGGATTATGCTAGTCCAGAAACAAAAGAAATTGGTAGCAGATTAATTGAACAGGAACTTCAAAAAATTCCGAATCCAAAGGTTAAAGCAACTGCTACAGAATACATTCACAATATTGCAGACGGAAAGAGAGATTTCCGATTCTAATTGTGATATTAGAGAAGATACATTTTATTTGAGGTAATGTAACATGAGTTTAAACGCCACTCCAAGTGCAAACCGATTGCACATTGGGATATTTGGAAAAGTGAATAGCGGAAAATCCACATTTCTAAATGCTTTTACTGGGCAGGAGGTTTCCATTGTATCAGATGTGGCTGGGACAACTACGGATGTAGTAACAAAGGCCATGGAGGTGGCACCATTAGGACCTTGTGTCTTTATGGATACAGCAGGTTTTGATGATACAACAGAGTTAGGCGAAGTAAGAACTGAGAAAACACGTCAGGCCGTAGAAAAGTGTGATATGGCGATTCTGGTGATTGCGGATAATTGTAAAGAAAGTTGTTTCGAGTTATCGAGAGAAGAAGAGTGGTACAAATATTTTGTATCTAAGAAGATTCCAGTTGTTGTAGTAGTGAATAAAATACAAGATTCCGACTCTACAGATGAGGGATTCAAAGAAGATGCGATTGTAAAAGAGATTGAAGATGAATGGAAAGTTACTCCAATTGTAATCAATGCCCAAACGGGTGAAGGAATGGATTTCGTAAAAGATGCTTTGGTACGAAAAATGCCAGAGAACTTTGAACTTCCATTTATCACAGGTGATTTAGTAGGTGAAGGAGATGTGGTTATGCTTGTGATGCCACAGGATGCCCAGGCTCCAAAAGGAAGACTCATTTTGCCACAGGTGCAGACAACCCGTGAGCTATTAGATAAAAGATGTATTATCGTTTCTGTGACACCAGAAAAAATGAAAGAGGCATTAATACAGCTTATGAATCCTCCAAAACTGATTATTACAGACTCTCAGGTGTTTAAAACAGTTTATGAAATGAAGCCAGAAGAGAGTATGTTGACTTCGTTTTCCGTATTATTTGCAGCATATAAAGGGGATTTGCCTTATTATGTGGAGGGGGCAAAATCCATTGATTCCTTGACTGAAAATTCGAAAGTGCTGATTGCAGAATGTTGTACCCATGCACCATTGACAGAAGATATTGGTCGAGTGAAAATTCCAAATATGCTAAGAAAACGATATGGAGTAGGGTTAACAGTAGATATTGTTAGCGGAACAGATTTTCCACAGGATTTGAGTAGTTATGATTTAATTATTCAGTGTGGAGGATGTATGTTTAACAGAAGATATGTCATGAGTCGAATTGAACGAGCAAAGTCACAGGAGATACCTATGACAAATTATGGAGTAGCAATTGCTCATTTGACAGGTGTTTTGGATAAGATATTGATGTGACTCGTTCTGCTTGACGAGAAAGGGTGAATATGATAGAATCACTACATATAGGTGAGAGAGCCTTATTTTGATTTGACAGATTGGAGATATGATTATGGAAAGAATTACAACATTAGAAACACGTAACTTATGCGAAAGTGCAAAAAATGGTGGTTGTGGCGAATGTCAGACATCTTGCCAGTCTGCTTGTAAAACAAGCTGTGGCGTAGCTAACCAGTCTTGCGAAAACAAATAATTTTAGCATATGTTGGAAATGCCGTCTTTAGAGGCGGCATTTTTTATGTAGACAGGAGGATAATACGTGGTACATCAGTATAAATTAAACGGATTTAATATCGTTTTAGATACATGTTCGGGTGGAGTGCATGTGGTAGATGAAGTAGCTTACGACATGATTGCACTTTATCCAAAAAAAAGTAGTGAAGAAATAATAGCAGAAATGTTGGAGAAATATAGTGACCGTGAAGATGTTAATGAAGAAGAATTAAGACTTTGCATGGATGATATTCAAGAACTTGTTGATGCAAAGAAATTATATACAGAAGATACTTTCGAGCCGATGGCAGGTACCTTTAAGGAGCGCTCTGGTGATGTGGTAAAGGCATTGTGTCTGCATGTGGCACATACTTGTAACTTGAATTGTTCGTATTGCTTTGCAAGTCAAGGAAAATATCATGGAGAACGTGCACTTATGAGCTTTGAAGTGGGCAAGCGTGCATTAGACTTTTTGATAGAAAATTCCGGCACCAGAAAAAACTTGGAGGTGGATTTTTTCGGTGGCGAACCATTGATGAATTGGGACGTGGTAAAAGAATTGGTGCAGTATGCACGTTCCGTAGAAAAAGAGCATAATAAGAACTTCCGTTTTACTTTAACTACCAATGGTATGTTAATCGATGATGATGTTATTGAGTTTGCGAATAAAGAGATGAGCAATGTGGTATTGAGTCTAGATGGAAGAAAAGAAATCCATGACGCTACTCGTGTGGATTATGCAGGGAATGGTAGTTACGAAAAAATCGTGCCAAAGTTCCAAAAATTAGTAGAGTCTAGAAAAGGACAGGGCTACTATATGCGCGGTACATTTACGCATGCTAATCCAGATTTTACAAAAGATGTGTTCCATATGGCAGATCTTGGTTTTACAGAACTTAGCATGGAACCAGTAGTATCTGCAGTGGATGATCCTGCGGCTCTTACTCCAGAAGATTTGGAGGTAGTAAAAGAGCAGTATGAGATTCTTGCAAAAGAAATGATCTTACGTAAAAAAGAAGGCAGAGGTTTTACCTTCTATCATTATATGCTCGATCTTACAGAAGGTCCATGTATCTATAAACGTATTTCGGGTTGTGGTTCTGGTACAGAGTATATGGCTGTGACGCCATGGGGAGATTTATATCCATGTCATCAGTTTGTAGGAGATGATGCATATAAACTTGGTGATATCTGGAATGGCGTAACAAATGGTGATTTGCGAGAAGAATTCCGTAGTTGTAATGCATATGCAAGACCAGAGTGTGCGGATTGTTGGGCAAAATTATACTGTTCTGGTGGATGTGCAGCAAATGCATATCATGCGACAGGTACAATCCGTGGTATTTATGAACCAGGATGCGAGCTTTTTAGAAAACGTATTGAGTGTGCAATCATGATTAAGGTTGCAGAAAGTGTAGGAAAATAACATGCAAACACCGATTGCAGATTTCGTAAAAGAATATGCAGAAAAAAAAGGAGGACGCTTTCATATGCCTGGCCATAAAGGTCAGGCATTTTTGGGATGTGAATCCTTTGATATAACAGAAATTGCTGGGGCAGATGCATTGTACGAGGCAGACGGAATTATTGCGGAAAGTGAGAAGCACGCATCCGAATTATTTGGAACGGCAAGAACGCTTTTTTCTGTAGAGGGGTCTAGTCAATGTATCCGAGCAATGCTGAAATTGGCGGCAGGATATTGGCAGGAGAAATATCGCGTAAATGAACGACCATATGTAATTGCTGCACGTAATGTACACAAGGCTTTTATTTATGCTGCAGCACTGGTAGATTTTGATGTTGTGTGGCTTTATCCACAGGAAATGCACTCTTTGTGTGGCTGTCATGTTACAGCTATGCAATTAGAAACTGAATTAAAAAAGCAGATAAAGGAACGGAATGGTATACCTCCAATGGCAGTTTATGTAACAAGTCCGGATTATTTGGGAGGACAGTTGGATATAGCCACATTGGCAGAGGTCAGCCATCGTTATAATTCGATTTTTTTAGTGGATAATGCACATGGTGCCTATTTGCATTTTTTGGAAGAAAGACTGCACCCAATGGACTTGGGAGTCGATATGTGCTGCGATTCGGCACATAAGACACTTCCGGCATTAACGGGTGGGGCTTATTTGCAGATTAGCAAAAGTGCTCCAGACTATTTTAAGAATAATGCAAAACAGGCAATGGTGTTGTTTGGATCGACAAGTCCATCGTATTTGGTGTTGGCTTCGTTGGATTTGTGTAATAATTATTTGGAGAATGGCTATAGAGAACGCCTAACAAAAATAGTAAAAAAATTGGAGGATGTTAGAAAAGAGCTAAGACAGTTTGGATGGCTGGTAGAAAAGACGGAACCATTAAAATTAACGATACAGTCATCGGCGAGTATGTCTGGACTAGAGATTGCAGAGCAATTACGTGATGTGGGCATAGAGTGCGAGTATGCAGATGAGCAATACCTTGTGTTGATGGTAACACCGGAAAATACTATGGCAGACTTTGAAAAACTAATGCAGGTATTAGCTGAAGAGCAAGCATATGTAGAAAGGGATATTGTTTTATCTCCAGTACACTGCGATCAGAAGATTACCATTCGTCAGGCAATTTTTGGGATACAAGAGTTAGTAAGCGTAGACGCTTCGTTGGGAAAAATCTGTGGTACACCAACAGTGGCTTGCCCACCTGCAATTCCAATTGTAGTCGCAGGAGAACAGATAAACGAAGATGCAATCCGATTGTTTAGATATTATGGTGTAGACGCGGTGATGGTCATGAAATAATTGTTAAAATTAATTAAGAAAATGGATATTAAAGGCAGTTTGTGACCGTAAAGGAACAAACTGCCTTTTTAGTTGGAATTTTTAGGTAAGATATGCGCGCATGTTCTTAAGTGCATTTTTCTCAAGGCGGGAAACCTGTGCCTGTGAAATATGAATCTGTTCCGCTACCTCAATCTGAGTTTTTCCTTCAAAAAAGCGTAGTCGGATAATCTGTTCGTCCCTGTCATTTAATTGCTCCATAGCAGAAGAGAGGGAGAGGTCTTCAATCCAGTTTTCTTCTTTATTTTTCTTGTCAGAAATCTGGTCCATGACATAAAGCGTGTCTCCGCTATCGGTATATACTGGATCAAAAAGACTAAGGGGCGTCTGAATTGCGTCTAGGGCGTAGACAATTTCTTCTT
>CAZDAP010000057.1:0-7714 GCA_964503585.1 uncultured Lachnobacterium sp.
AGAAAAATAATGTTATAATTAGAGTGATATATTTTATTTCAATCAAGGAGCAAGTATGAAAAAAACCATATTAATTACAGGTGCTTCCCGTGGAATTGGGGCCGCCATTGCACACCGTTTTGCAAAAGAGGGATATTCCTTAGTCATAAATTGCAGCAAATCAGAAGAGGCACTATTAACCTTAAAAAAAGAATTAGAAGAACTTTATCATATTCCAATTCTGGCTTCTGTTGGGAATGTAGGAGATTCCACTTATGTATGCAGACTGTTTGACGAAATAAAAGATACTTTTGGTAACATCGATGTGGTTATCAACAATGCAGGCATCTCTCACATTGGCTTGCTTACAGATACTTCTTTTGAAGAATGGGACAATATTATGCATACGAATTTATCTGCAGCTTTCTATACCTCGAAACTTGCTATTCCCTATATGCTCTCTAAGCATGCGGGAAAAATCATTAATATTTCTTCTGTTTGGGGAAATGTTGGCGCCTCCTGCGAAGTCGCATACTCTGCAAGCAAAGGTGGATTAAATACATTTACGAAAGCTTTAGCAAAGGAACTTGCACCTAGCAATATCCAGGTAAATGCAATTGCCTGCGGATGTATCGATACTGCTATGAACCAATGCTTCTCTCAGGAAGAGAGGGCTGCCTTGGAAGACGAAATTCCAGCTGGACGCTTTGGTACACCAGAAGAAGTTGCCGAACTAACCTATACTTTGGCATCCGATCATAATTACCTGACCGGTCAAATCATTTCATTAGATGGAGGATGGTGCTAAACCATCCTCTTTTTTCTCGGAATCTAAGAAAAACTTATACAAATTGTTATACTTTTAGATTTTTCCATATTTTTTCGCTAAAATGTACCCATGGAAAAATGCACACGATCTTATCCGAAACAATTCCCGCGAAGTGAATATCCAGAGTTTGCCGATCGGTTAAGAGTTGCCATGGAACTACGCGGTTGTACAACTGTAGATCTAGCCGCCCGCATCTATACATCACAAGCCACCATCAGTATGTATCGTTGTGGAAAACGCGCTCCTAGCATTAATGTTCTTCGTCTTTTGGCAATTGAACTACAAGTTACTACCGATTTCCTATTAGGGCTGACTGATTATATTTATGTGTAAACTTCTTTACATAAATTTCACACCCTTTTTGCACAAAAATACTACCATATATGGTAGTAGTGCCACATATGGTAGTAATCCAAAAACGCTTATTCACTTATTCTGCAAACTTATTCTGCAACAAACACAATCGTTGTTCTGGCTGGAACACGAATTGTATTTGGCCCAAACTTTTCTGTCATATAGTCAAAATCCACACCATCACTATATTCACAGTTTGTATTTACTTCTACCTTCCATTCCATACCATTTGTAAGAGATGGTAATTGAAGAGTAAGTGGTTCCCAATAAGAATTCATACAGTAGAAAATCAAATCATCATCCGTATCATTTGCATTTCGTCCGGCAAACATAATTCCAATCATATGTGTATTATACTCGGTCACACTATTATATGGATATCCGTTATGAACACTAATTGGAGGAACCTGACAAGCCGCTGGCTTGGTAGCCTTTCTTAAAATTGGATGATCTTTTCTAAACTGAATCATGAATCTTACAAAATCATGAATTTCTTTGAACTCTTCCAAACGGTTCCAATCCAGCCATGAAATGATATTATCCTGACAGTACGCATTATTATTTCCATATTGTGTATTACAGAACTCATCTCCTGCAAAAAACATTGCTGCACCACGGCTGCACAAAAGGGCTGCAAACGCATTCTTTATTAAGCGGCGACGAAGATTGTTTACTACAGGATCATCTGTTTCACCTTCGTGTCCACAGTTCCAACTGCGGCCATTATTATCACCGTCCGTATTATCCCAGCCATTCATTTCATTATGCTTTTCATTGTATGCATATAAATCATACATTGTAAATCCATCATGACAGGTAATAAAGTTAATCGATGCCGAATGACCTCTGCTCTCTGGATTATAAAGATCGGAAGAACCTGTAATACGTGTAATCGCAGCACCCGCTGCACCATTATCGCCCTTCAAAAATCCTCTCATATCGTCGCGATATTTTCCATTCCATTCTGCCCATCTATTCCATGATGGGAAACTGCCTACCTGATACAGACCACCTGCATCCCATGCTTCAGCAATTAATTTTGCTTTACTAAGAACGGAATCAAATGCAAGTGTTTCTAGTATTGGTGGATTTGCCATAGGCGCACCATTCTGGTCACGTCCTAAAATAGATGCCAAGTCAAAACGGAAACCATCCACACGATATTCCGTTACCCAATGACGCAAACAATCCAAAATAAAGTTTCTTACGATTGGATGATTACAGTTCATTACATTGCCACAGCCACTAAAGTTATAGTACTTTCCATCTGGTGTCAGCATGTAATAAATATTATTATCAATTCCCTTAAACGAGAAACATGGCCCCATTTCATTTCCTTCTGCAGTATGATTAAATACTACGTCCAGAATTACTTCGATTCCATTCTTCTTCAAATCATAAATTAAACGTTTTAATTCTTTTCCTTCGTAGTTATGCTCTTCTGTAGAAGCATAACCTGTATTTGGTGCAAAGAAAGAAACCGTGTTATATCCCCAATAATTGTAAAGTTGTACACCATCTACAACTCTTGCACTTTCCATTTCATCGAACTCAAAGATAGGCATAAGTTCAACGGCATTAATACCTAAATCTTTCAAATATGGAATCTTTTCACGCAGTCCCTGGAAAGTTCCCTTCGCATCAACCTTAGAGGAATGATCCTTGGTAAATCCACGTACATGGGTTTCATAAATAACCAAATCTTCAATCGGTGTATTAAGCTGCCCAACTTCGCCCCAATCAAATTCACTCTTAACAACACGGGCTCTATATTCAAAATCCTTACCGCCTTCTGGACGCTCACCCCAGTGACGCTGTCCTGTAACAGCACGGGCATATGGATCCAAAATTACATTTTCTTTATTAAAAATAATTCCTCGTTCTGGCTGATTTGGTCCATCAAATCGATATGCATACTCAAAATCCTGAATACGAATACCATACACCAAAATCGAATAGGTATCACCAATTCTATATTCCTCTGGAATCGGAATAATTGCTTTTGGTTCTACGGCATGTGGTTCATAAAGCAGCAATTCTGCACTAGTTGCTCCATGAGAACTAACCGTAAAACTAACACCATTTTTTGTTTCAAATGCTCCTCGCATACGATAAAAACCTGGACGAATCAAATATCCGTTTACTTCTGCTAAAGGACAAAGGACTGCTCCCTGTAACCCATCCGATTCTTCAAATTCTTTTTTTTCTTCTGTGTGGTCCTGATTTTTCTGAACCATACTTACTGTGTTTACTCTTTCTGTCTTACTAATACGCCATTTCATTTCTTTTATCCCTTTGAATTTTTATTTACTAAGAATATCTACCAAATGTCCACTTGCGCCCAACAAATCTGCCCGTTCACAAGTAGATAAATGATATTCTATAAAATACTGAAATTCTTCTTCATCCAACGCATTTAAAAATGGACGAATATAATTTGCGGCCCCGTCTGCCGCCACAATCTGAACCCTTTTTAAACCAACTGCCTGATTTAATTCCTCGATATCTTCGGTTCTAACAAAACTGTACAAATCATTTGCTTTCTTTGTACAATGGAACGACTCATCTAACATACCATTTGCAATCCCCTCTTTGATATGCTTTTCTTTAAATGCATAGGTAATTACGCTATATTCATTCATGATGTAAGCCACCAAAATTACCCCATCTGGTCGTACCACTCGCTTCGCTTCTGACAATGCTTTCTGTTTCTCTTCTTTATCATGAAGATGATACATTGGGCCAAAAACCAAAACCATATCGAAACTATTATCTTCAAAGCGTTTTAATTTCATGGCATTGCCCTGATATGCTTTTACTGAACTCCCCTTCGCCTTTAATCTTGCCAGATTGTGCTTGACTAACTCCACTGCCGTTACATCATACCCCTCTTCCGCTAATGGTACGCTATAACGTCCAGTTGCCGCCCCCACATCTAAAATCTGAATTTGTGGACGAGGTTTCTTTGCTTCTATTTCATCCAGATACTTATGAATATACTTCATAGAAGTCACAAATTCCACCTGACCATGTCTGGAATCCAAACGCTTTTCTTCATTAAATTTATTATAATATAATTCTAATTCTGTCACGTTATTTCTTAATTTCCTTTTTGTTTTCGTACATGGACACGTCCGCACGATGGCGAACTGCTTCTATATCTCCATCCAGTTCTGCATCATATGTAGCATATCCACAAGCAATTCCAAAATCACTATCTGGATGATCCAATCGATAATGTGCAACAGATAACTGCAATAAGGATTTTGCGCTTTCGAACTGTGCCTCTGTTATACCCTTTGTAACAATACAAAATTCATCTCCACCAACACGGTATATCTTACCCCATTTGCTAAAATGCTGTTGAATCATTTGTGCAGCATCTTTAATGTACTGGTCACCCGCCTTGTGTCCCTTGGTATCATTACACTTCTTCAAATTATTTAAATCAAAACCGACTACCTGCAGGCCATCCAAATTCCCAATCTGACTACAGTCCTCTCCAAAGGCATTTCGGTTAAAGCAGCCTGTTAACAGATCCTTTACCGCCATCTCCTTCAACAGTTCCATCTTCTGTGCTTCCTGCAGTCTCGCGCGTGCCACACGTGTAGTTTCTATACCTAAAATAACTGCATATATTAAGAACCCAAACTTCGCTACTTTTTTAGCCGTAAGAACATTTGCATAATACGAACTAATGTCGATAACTGCTGTAACTGCTAAAATGGTCAGTCCAATAATATTAACGATAATCTTTTGCGTGTTTTTCTTTGTTAACAGCCCTTTTATAATTGCGTATAACAAATATGCAAGAATAAGCGCAATGCTAATCATTGTATAGTTTGCGGTTTCTTTTACACCTGCAATACCAGTTAAATGAAGAAACTGACACATGACTGTTTCTATTATAATATAACCAGTGATTAATTTGTAAACAATTTTGTCCTCTACTTCCAAAAAATCCTTAAAAAAGTAAACTGCTGGTAGGCCCATCACCATTAGGCAGGAGAATGCTAAATAAGACCAAAATGCTCGATTTTCGAACATAAACACCGCAAACTTTGTTTCTCCAAAGTTCCATATTCCAAAAATAATTGCAAATAATCCGAGATAGAGAACCTCTCTCTGTGTATCTTGTTTCCCAAATACCAATATCCAATATAAAAATAATGCAATACCAATCACGATAATTGTACAGGACAACAACAGTTCCATTGCCGCCCCATCCAATACCTCACGATACATATTCATTGCATTTCCTAATTCAAACACAGGAACCTGTTTTGTAAGTTCCGGATACACTTGTGATACGTGTATTTCCAAATAATTTGCGTTACTTGGCAGCGTTATCATGTTCCATTTTGCACCTGGTGTTCCACCAAAAATAGACGATGAACTCTCTAAGGAATAAAGTAATTTTCCTTCCAAATACACATATACCTCTTGATGGTTGGTATAAAACAATAATGTATTATAATTCTCATCAATTGTGTCTATTTCCAAGTAATAAATTTCACTACCCTCGTCTATCACTTCAATTTTTTCGGCTTCCAGCACTTTATTTTCTACTTTTGCTGCAGGATTATACACGATATCCTTTGTAAAATATGATCCACATACACATAAAACCGTAAAAATTGATATAAATATTGTTGTTACAATTTCTCTACTTTTTATTTCCATTACTTACCTCATCTGCTTCCATGCAGATTGAAACAAATCTATATCCTATTTCACTGTTTATTATATTATAAAAAAATCTATAAAGAAACTAAAAAAGCGTTTTTTTAACTTTGTATCCACTTTTATACATTCTATCCAGCATTTGCATATATACGCATTGGAGATTTTTCTCTCCTGTGATATAATAAGACCAAGAGAGCCGATAAAGATTTTCTTTATTTAACCCACGGCAAAAGAAACGGAAAGGAAACAAAAAACTATGTATGACAGATGGTCATTAGACGTACTTTATTCTGGATTCGAAGATGAAAAATTCCAGAACGACTTAAAAAAATTAGATGAATTAATTGAATCTCAGATTGCATTTGCTGCATCTCTCGGAGAAAAAGATGCCCGCACCACTGCAAAAGAAGCTTTAACAGGTATTGAAAACTTCCGAAAAACATTCTTTACACTGATGGAATACTGTTCTCTTCGTCAAAGTGCAGATACCAACGATGTAGAAGCAGTTTCTTATTATGGACGTATTATCCAGAAATACAATAATGTAGCCAAGGCTTCTGTTTCCATTGACAAATATCTTGGAACTCTTGAAAACTTGGATGAAGTTATTGGTGATGATGAATTTTTAAATGATTATTCTTTCTATTTACACGAATTACAGAAGGATATGAAGTATTACTTAAGCGAAGAAGTAGAAGAAGCACTCAGCATTATGGACATGAGTGGTGGTAGCGCATGGAGTGATTTGCAAGGCTACCTTACTTCTTCCGTAAAGGTAGATTATAACGGAGAAACCACAACACTTTCTTCTATTCGTAATAAAGCATATGATGCTGACCCTGAAGTTCGTAAGAGTGCATACGAAGCAGAAATCGCAGCATATGACAAAATCAAAGACGCCATTGCATTTTCTTTAAATAGCATTAAAATGCAGGATTTGTCAGAATGTAAACTTCGTGGTCATGCATCTCCACTGGATAAAGTATTATTCCATTCAAAAATGCAGCGTGCCACTTTAGACGCTTTATTGGAAGCAATGAAAGAATATATGCCAAACTTCCAAAGTTATTTAAGAGCCAAAGGCGAAGCCCTTGGTCATAAGAACGGTCTACCATGGTATGATCTTTTCGCACCAATGGGTAAGAATGACAAGAAATATACCGTAGAAGAAGCTAAAGCTTACCTTATGAATATCTTTGAAAAAGAGAATCCACGTCTTGCAGAAATTGTAGATCGTGCATTTGAAGAAAACTGGATTGACTTCTTCCCACGTGAAGGAAAAGTTGGCGGCGCCTTCTGTGCTGGATTAGATGCTCATAAAGAATTCCGTGTACTTACAAACTACGATGGTTCCATGAGCGATATCGTTACATTGGCACATGAGTTAGGACATGGCTACCACAACTTTATGATTTATGATAATAGACCATTGAATATGAACTATTCTATGCCTGTTGCAGAAACAGCATCTACTTTTAATGAAAATATTGTTGTAAATTATGCCATTGCAAATGCTACATCTGACGACGAAAAACTTGCACTTATCGAAGGACAGTTAAGCGATGTAACACAGATTATCTGTGATATCTACTCTCGTTTCTTATTTGAGTCCAAAGTAGTAGATAATCGCTCTGATAACTTCATGTTTGCAGACGAGTTATGTAAGATGATGTTAGACGCGCAGAAAGAGGCTTATGGCGACGGACTCGACCATGATGTTCTTCATCCATACATGTGGGTATGCAAAGGTCACTACTACAGTGCAGGTTTAGGTTTCTACAACTTCCCATACGCTTTTGGTGGCTTATTTGCTCGCGGATTATATGCAAAATTCCAGCAGGAAGGACCTGCTTTCCTTGAAAAATA
>CAZDAP010000058.1:0-7665 GCA_964503585.1 uncultured Lachnobacterium sp.
CCAGTACAGTTTACTGCTTCTGGTAATAGAAATAATTATCTGTCCTCAATAAATATATCTGGTTTGTCATTGACACCAACTTTTGATGGTGCTGTAACAAGTTATACAGCGATTGTGGATTCTTCCATTAGTTCGGTCAGTGTTTCAGCATCACCAGTAGTTTCGACTTCAAAAGTATCGGGTACGGGTTCTTATAATTTAAATATTGGAAATAATACAATCAATGTAACCTGTACTTCCCAAAGTGGAGAGGCAAAAACTTATACGATAACCATTGTTCGTATGGGTATGGGTTCTGCAGATTATACATTAACATCTAGTAATTATGTCATTGGTGAATACATTACTGGTGTAAATCCAGGTACAACAGTGACAGACTTTATAGCAGGATTTACTTGTGAAGGTGGTACGGTGAAAGTACTTAATTCGGCAGGTGCAGAAAAGACTGGCAATGTTGGTACTGGTGACCGTCTTGCGGTGTATGTAAATGGTGCACTTGTTGGTTTGAAAGATATTGTTATTTATGGTGATATCAGTGGTGATGGTGCAGTTACGATTGTGGATTTAGTTCGATTGAATCGTCATACATTAAATGTTAGTAAATTGAGTGGTTCTGCATTAGTGGCAGCGGATGTGAATCGAAATGGTAGTGTAAATATTCAGGATTTAGTAATGGTAAATCGTCATACTTTGGGGGTTGCAACCATTAGTCAGAAATAAGAGGTGATAGAATGAAAAAAGCGTTAAGTTATGCATTGTGTTTTATGATGATGATATCTATGCTGGTATTTCCTAATATAGAAGCAAATGCGGCAAATGTTTCATTAGGAGTAAGTGCTTCTACTATCAATATAGGCGATACGGTTACGGTCACAGTAACTGTACCAGATAATGTATCTGCCACAGTAGATTTATCCTTTACTTCCAGCGTACTTTCTTTTGTGAGCGCATCTGCCGATGTAGGAGCGAATGGTGGTACGATTACCATGAATGTTGGTAAGTATAGTTTAGCGGCATCGAATAGTGTTTCGGTAACATTTAAAGCCAGTACTTCTGGAACGGCGAGTGTGAGTGCGGCTGTAATTTCAGCAGTAGATAACGATACAGCGGAAGAAGTTTCTGTTGGTGGAGCATCTACTAGTATTACAGTTGCAAATCAGTCGACACAGCAGCCAGCCACTACACCAGGAGGTGGAGAAGATACATCAACGGAAACTGCAAAATCAGCAGATAATTCCCTTGCATCTTTAAAGTTATCTTCTGGTACATTGTCGCCAAGTTTTGTGTATAATGTGACAAATTACACTGCAACAGTTGGATATAATGTTAGTAGTCTGGTAGTTAGTGCTACACCTTCCAATGGAAAAGCGACTATTGAATCCGTAACAGGAAATGGAAATGTAAATCTTCAGGTTGGAGAAAATACCATTCAAGTAGTTGTAAAAGCAGAAAATGGTGTAAAAGCCACATACACAGTGGTTGTCACCAGATTGGCGGAAGAGGATACAACGGGCTCATCAGAAGGAGAATCAGAGTCTGAATCACAAGAGCCAGTGGTATCATCGGATGTGTTACAGTGGAATGGTCAGAAACTTGAACCAGCAGAAACGGTTCCAGAAGAGGTTGTTCCAGCGGATTTTAGTGCAACAACAGTTATGATTAATAGTGTAGAGACACCTTGTCTTACATTTGCAAATGGCAATTTAAAAGTGTTGTATTTGAAAAATGAAGAAGGAACAGAAGCACTTTATGTATATGATGAAGAACAGCAGGTGGTATATCCTTTTGTAAAGATAGATTCAGAAAACAATTATGTTATGGTGCTTCTTCCAGATGAAGCCAACGCACCAGCACCTGAATATTACAGTGCGTGTACACTTTCTATTGAAGGAAAAGGTGTGATTAATGCATATCAGTTTGTACAGCCAGCTAGCACAACGGATACAACAGAAACAACAGAAACCACTAGTTGGTTTGGAGCAGAAACGTTCTATGCAGCAGAACCAGTTGCTTCTGATTTTTACTTAATATACTGTATGAATAATGCGGGTGAAAAAGGATGGTATGTATATGATTCAGTAGAAGGTACCTTCCAGCGTTATTTAGGTTCTATTCATGCTTCAGCCACTGAAAATGAAACAGCAGGAGCTGCTGGAAATACGGAAGCATATAATCAATTACTAAATGAGTTAGAATCTGCTAAAAAGGTTCAGTTGATGATTATTTGTGTCGCAGTATTTATTGTAATCGTGCTTGTAATCATTATTGTAAATCTGATTCTCAGAAATCGTTCAGACGAAGAGTTTGATGATTATGATGATGACGAAGATGATGATTACTATGATGAGTATGAATTTGACGAAGATGAAGATACTACAAGTGAGGTTGCACAGCTAACGTCCGAAGATGTAGATGATGTGGCAGAGGATGATGAAGAAGATGATGAAATAGAAATCGAGTTTTATGAAATGCCACAGGAAGAAGTGACTGTTAATTCTGTAGAAGAAACCGAAGATGACGACGAAATAGAAATTGAATTCTATGAAATGACAGAAACAGAAATGACAGAAACGGAAGTGACAGTATCAGAAGAAATAGCAACAGAAGAATCAGTAACAGAAGACGATGAAGTAGAGGTAGAATTCTACAATATGGAAGAACTTCTCATGAAAGAGGCCATTGAGCCAGAAGAATCTTCCAAGAAAGAAAAAGAAGAAATTCCAGTAAAAAAACAGGAAACTCCTGTAGCCGTTGAAAACACATATGTTGATGACGATGATGATGACGACGATTTGGAATTCATTGAATTAGATTAATTTAAATGCTACCCCTATCTTCGGATAGGGGTAGAGTTGTTTGGAGGCATTAAGTGAAGTACACAGACAAAGCAAAACGTGCATTGGATATCGCAAATCGATTATCCAAAAGCATGCATTATAATTATGTGGGAACAGAACATATTTTAGCCGGACTTTTAAAAGAAGGAACGGGAGTTGCAGCAGAAGTATTATCTGCCAACGGGGTAGAATTATCAAAGTTGCTACAGATGATAGAAGAGTTGATTTCTACAGGAGAAGACACGCTTGTAGCAGAGCGTGATGGATATTCTCCTCGTACACAGCATATTTTGGACAAATCAGCAGAGGAAGCTCGAAAGTTAGGATATGATTGTATTGGAACAGAGCATATTTTGCTGGCAATTATGAAGGAAGGCGATTGTGCTGCTTCTAGATTACTAAATACAATGGGTGTGAATCCACAAAAATTATTTACAGAACTCTTAGGCGCTATTGGAGAGGATCCAGCAAAGTATCGCGATGAATATGCAAAAAGTCGTAATGGTGCAAAGAACGGCTCGTCTACTCCAACCTTAGATCAGTATTCTAGAGATTTAACAGAAATGGCAGCGGATGGATTATTGGATCCAGTAATCGGACGAAAAGACGAAACACAGCGAGTAATCCAGATTCTTAGTCGTCGTGGAAAAAATAATCCTTGTCTTATTGGCGAGCCAGGTGTTGGAAAAACAGCGATTGTAGAAGGAATTGCGGCAAGTATTGTAAATGGTACAGTGCCTGGACTTTTACGAGGAAAGCGTCTGGTTTCTTTGGATATGTCTGGTTTGGTTGCAAAATCAAAATATCGTGGAGAATTTGAAGAACGTATCAAAAAAGTAATTAATGAAGTTATTGCAGCAGGAGATGTCATTCTTTTTATTGATGAACTTCATACAATTATTGGTGCTGGAGGAGCAGAAGGTTCTCTGGATGCGGCAAATATTTTAAAACCATCCATGGCAAGAGGAGAATTGCAGATTATTGGAGCCACCACAATCGAGGAATATCGTAAGCATATTGAAAAAGACGCAGCTTTGGAACGTAGATTTCAACCTGTAACGGTAGAAGAACCATCAATAGAGGAAACAATTGAAATTTTAAAAGGTGTTCGTACCCTTTATGAAAATCATCACCAAGTAGAGATTTCGGATGAGGGAGTCGAAGCAGCGGTTACTTTATCTGCTCGATATGTCAGCGACAGATTTTTACCAGATAAGGCGATTGATTTAATGGATGAAGCAGCTGCAAAAGTACGACTTGGACTTTTGGGTTCGCCTTTGAAACTGAATGCTTTGCATCAGGAAATTCAGACAATAGAACTTGCTATTGAAACTGCGCTTCAGAATGGGGATTTAGAGCAAGTACGTGCAGAAAAAGCAAAGAAAGAATTGCTAATAAAAGAAATTGAGAAGCAGGAAAAGAAAAATCGAACAGTATCCAAAAAGAAATTACCTATTATAGGAGAAAATGAAATTGCGGATATTGTAGCAGGTTGGACAAAGATTCCAGTAAATAAGTTGACAGAAGGTGAAGCAGCACGTTTACAGAAATTAGAAAGCGTGTTGAAAAAGCGCGTGATTGGACAGGAGGAAGCGGTAGTTGCAGTGTCAAAAGCTGTTCGTAGAGGTCGTGTAGGTTTAAAAGATCCAAAACGTCCAATTGGTTCATTCCTTTTCCTTGGTCCAACAGGTGTTGGTAAGACAGAGGTTTCAAAAGCACTGGCAGAGGCTGTTTTTGGAAAAGAAGATGCTATGATTCGTGTAGATATGTCAGAATACATGGAGAAGCACAGTGTATCAAAACTCATTGGTTCACCACCAGGATATGTTGGACATGAGGAAGGTGGACAACTGAGTGAAAAAGTGCGTCGTAATCCATTTTCCGTAATTTTATTTGATGAAATCGAAAAAGCACATCCTGATGTATTTAATATATTGCTTCAGGTGCTTGACGAAGGGCATATTACCGATTCGCAGGGACGTAAAGTAGATTTTAAAAACACGATTATTATTATGACTTCCAACGCAGGTGCTCAGGCTATTATAGAACCAAAACGTCTTGGATTTGGAAACAAAGAAGATGAAAAACAAGATCATCAGAAGATGAAAGACAGTGTAATGGAAGAAGTAAAACGTATTTTTAAACCAGAGTTCTTGAATCGAATCGATGAAACGATTGTGTTCCGTGCATTAAACAAAGAAGATATGAAACAAATCGTTACCATTATGACAAAAGAGTTACAGAAGCGCTGCAAAGAGCAGTTGGAAATTGATCTAAATGTAACAAGTAATGCCAAAGTATTTATTGTAGAAAAATCTTTTGATCGAAAATATGGTGCCAGACCACTGAAACGTAAGATTCAGGATGAGATAGAAGATCGTCTGGCGGAAGAAATTATAGCTGGAAAAATTAAGCAGGGCGATAAGGTTACAGTTTCTGTGAAAAAAGATGCAATTTCTATTTCGAAGTGATATAATAAATGTAAGTCATAAGTCGGTGCTTTACTACATGAGAAGTATCGATGGGGGGAATTTACAGGAGGAGAAAAATGGCTGAGATGAATGAATTGATTCAAGTAGAATCAGATGGAACAATTAGTTTTGGGAACTATACTTTAGAATCAAAAGCGAAACTTGATAATTTTGATGTAAATGGTGATATTTTAAAAGTAAAAACCTACAAAGACATCACAAAATTAGAAAGTAACGATTTATTAGTATATGAATCTGTTCCAGGAACAACGGTTACCAACTTTGAAAAGAAAGAGGATAAAGTTTCTTTCTCGGTAGAAGGTTTAGCGGGTGCTCAGATTACATTAGGTTTAGAGCCAGATGCAGAATATGAGATTTTTGTAAATGCAGAATCTGTTGGCGTAATGAGTACAAACTTAGGTGGAAAACTGAGTCTTAGTGTAGATATCACAGAAAATGAAGCCGTTTCTATTTCGGTTAATAAAAGATAATAATTAGAAATGATTAGACCTGGCCAGATAACCTGGTCAGGTTTTCTTGTTTTTGTTTAGGAGGTAAAATGGCAAAAGGGAAAACCAGTGTGTATTTTTGTCAAAATTGTGGATTTGAATCAGCAAAGTGGATGGGACAGTGTCCGGGTTGTAAGGAATGGAATACTTTTATAGAAGAAATCGTAGATAAAAAAAGCAAAGTATCCAGTAGTGTGAAAAAAGCCTTAGAAGAAGCAACACCAATGCCTCTGTCTGCAATTTCTTCTGCAAATGAAGAAAGAACCAGTACGGATATAAAAGAATTGGATCGTGTGCTGGGCGGTGGAATTGTAAAAGGCTCCCTGGTATTGGTGGGTGGTGACCCAGGAATTGGAAAATCTACTTTATTATTACAAGTTTGTAAAAATCTATCGCATCAAAAGAAATCCGTATTATATATATCTGGAGAAGAATCTTTGCAACAGATAAAAATTCGCGCAGAACGAATTGGTACATTTACGGATTCTTTGGAACTTTTGTGTGAAACAAATCTGGAGATTGTGAAAGAAGTAATTTCCAAAAAGAAACCAAGTGTAGTAGTGGTGGATTCCATTCAGACGATGTTTAGTGAGGATGTAGCCTCTGCGCCTGGTAGTGTTTCGCAGGTTCGTGAAGCGACTAGCGTGTTTATGCAAATTGCAAAAGGAATGGGGATTACAATTTTTATCGTTGGACATGTAACCAAAGAAGGGGTAGTAGCAGGTCCACGAGTATTAGAACATATGGTAGATACCGTTCTATATTTTGAAGGTGATCGACACGAAAGTTATCGTATTTTACGTGGTGTAAAGAATCGTTTTGGTTCCACTAATGAAATCGGTGTATTTGAAATGCGAAATATAGGCTTAGTAGAAGTAGAAAATCCATCCGAATTTATGCTTAGTGGTAAACCAATAGGGGCCTCTGGTTCTGTTGTGGCCTGTTCTATGGAAGGAACAAGACCAATATTATTAGAAATTCAGGCGCTTATCTGTCACACTAACTTTGGGAATCCGAGACGTACAGCAACAGGAACGGATTATAATCGAGTAAATTTACTTATGGCAGTATTAGAAAAGCGATTAGGTATGCGATTGTCTGAATGTGATGCTTATGTCAATATTGCTGGAGGGATTCGAATGAATGAACCAGCCATGGATTTGGGGATTGTGCTTGCGATTATGTCTAGTAAATTAGATAAGCCGATTGATGAAAAGACAATCTGTTTTGGCGAAGTTGGTTTAAGTGGAGAAGTTCGAGGAGTGAACATGGCAGAACAGAGAGTATTAGAGGCCAAGAAACTTGGCTTTGAAAGATGTATTTTACCACAGGTGTGTAAAGCGGGCTTTTTACATAATATAGAAGGAATCAAATTAGTTGGAGTAAGTAACGTAAAAGAAGCCTTAGATGCAATTCGATAAAAGAAATGGGCTGTTGCTAAATAGACGAAAAAATGTCTGTGGCGCAACAGTCTTTTTTTGTAACAAGAAGTAGTGTTATAGTGGTCATAATATTCAAATAGCGCAAATTGTATGTAAAAAATATAATAATCAGACAATTTAGACAATTTAAGAAAAAAGAGAGAGTTGACCTACTTTAAAAAATGTCGAATTTTGTGTTGACTTTAAAATATGCTTATGATATTCTAACAAAGCTGACTCGTGAGACGCACTAGCGTGGAGAGCTTCGAGAAAGCATTCGAAAAAATTGAAAGTTAAAAAACTTTCAAAAAAATAAAAAAAGTTGTTGACAGCGAATGAAACTTATGATATTCTATCAAAGTTGTCGCTAACAAACAGCAACAAACGAACATTGATAACTAAACAGTGAAAAACCTTGAAAGATTCA
>CAZDAP010000059.1:0-7648 GCA_964503585.1 uncultured Lachnobacterium sp.
TACTGCATCAAATTTGCATTCACTTGCTGGTCTTAAATTGAAATCCATAGTTTTTCTTCTCCTTTACCTTTGAAAAAATTAATTTTGTTCGCTGAGGCTTTCGCCAAAGCGAAACCTTGCTACTTATAATTTTACTTGATAAGAAGAATTTGTCAACATGCTTCGGTGTATTTTTTGGACAAAAATGACATGTTTATAATTTTGTACATCTTGTATATAACCAAATGTGACAAAACTTAAAGTATATTTAGAATAAAGAAGTGTACAATAGCATAAAAGAGCAGCATATCTTGCTACTCTTTTCATATATTATGCCATGCTGTTTGCTGTTTTGTATTTCCATAACATTTCTGCGTGGTTTTGCTCTTCAATCTGGATGTCGGCAAGAAGTTTGCGAATATCCGAATTGCCAAAGATAAAGACATCATTATTGTATTCCCCAGAAACTAACTTTTCGGTACTGATGCAGTCTGTTACAAGGAAACTATCGCTCTGTTTTTCTGGGGAATTATCATTTGGAGTGTAAAATGCCTTTGGCTGGTAGTCGCGCCCTTTGGTGTCATTACAGTCAACCTTTGGGATACTGCCATTTAGCGCCTGTCCAAGGGTCTGATAGTGCTTTTGTTCGTCTGTGGAAATGTGTTTGAAAAGTTCCTTTAACTGTGGGTCCTTCGCTTCTTGCGAATAGCGGGTGTATTTTTCGATACAGGACTGTTCCTGTGTTTGTAAATCTTTCAGTGCAGCCGTTTCTTTCTGAGTTAATACCATAAAATATCTCCTTTACCATTTTTTATATAGTTTCTCTGCTTTTCAAAAAAATATGCATGGAGTATAATGCTACATATGATGATAGATAATTTTGATTTAAAACAGTTGGTAAGTCCATTACAAAAATGGTTTCAGAATAATGCGAGAGTGCTTCCATGGAGAGAAAATCCTTGTGGATATTATGTATGGATTTCAGAAATTATGTTGCAACAGACGAGAGTAGAAGCAGTAAAGCCATATTTTGATCGATTTATACGGGAACTCCCAGATGTAAGAGCATTAGCAGAATGTCCGGAGGATAAGTTGCTGAAATTATGGGAAGGGCTTGGATATTATAATCGTGTACGAAATTTAAAAATTGCTGCGAATCAGATTATGGATGAGTATGATGGAATAATTCCTTGTGAATATGAAGAGTTGTTGAAACTGAAGGGAATAGGGCATTATACGGCAGGTGCCATAGCTTCTATTGCTTACGGAAAAGCAGTACCGGCGGTGGATGGAAACGTTCTTCGTGTTATTTCCCGTGTGACGGCAGATGATAGTGATATTATGAAGCAGAGTGTGCGAAATCACATGGAAGAGTGTTTATTGGAATTGATGCAGGAGATGTCACCAAAAGAGGGAACCGTTGCAGCAAATGAAGGTTTGATTCCATCCGTTTTTAATCAGGCGCTGATGGAGTTGGGGGCTACGGTCTGTGTACCAAATGGTGCGCCGCATTGTGAAGTTTGTCCGTGGAAAGAACTTTGTTTGGCAAAGAAACAGGATTGCATAATGGATTTGCCAGTTAAGAAAAAGGCAAAGGCAAGACGAATTGAAGAAAAAACCGTTCTTATTATAAAGGACGGGGAGCAGTTAGCCCTGCATAAAAGAGGAAGTAAAGGGTTGCTTGCTGGATTGTATGAATTGCCGAATGTGGAAGGCCATTTATCGGAGGTAGAAATCATAGAGTATGTAAAAGGGCAGGGGTATGCACCTATGCGTGTAGTCGCGGCCTGCGAGGCTAAGCATATTTTTTCCCATGTGGAATGGCATATGAAGGGGTATGTCGTATTTTTACAGGCGAGTGAATATGGGATTTTAGAGAATAATATAGTGACAGAACGAGATGGGAGTTTGAACAAGGAGATTACAAAGAAACAGCAGGATTGGATTTTTGTGAAACCAGAGGAGACAAAGGACAGGTATGCAATACCAAGTGCATTTGTAAAGTATACGGAATATTTGAATCTAACTATAGGGAAAGATGTGTTTTTATAAGATATGTCGTAATAAAAAGAGGAAACCGGTGCATGTGGCGTGCACCGGTTTTATATGAAAAAGATTTATTATGAGAAGGAAATTCTCGTTTATTTCTTATCTGATAAGTAAAGTATAGAAAGTAAATGTGAAATCCGTGTGTTTGATTTGTGATAAAAATGTGAACAAATTGTGAATTTAAAGGGCATCTTCATAAAAAATTAATTATTTTGGAATCGACTATTTTTCCAAAATGTGTATAATTATAGTGGTTACTCGAATGAGGTAGATAGTTTTAGTGTAGGGTTATATAAAGAAAGGATTAATATGAAATTATTAAGTATTGCAATTCCTAGTTACAACTCAGAAGCATACATGGAAAAATGTATTGAATCTCTTTTGCCTGGTGGCGAAGATGTTGAGATTTTAATTGTAGATGATGGTTCTAAGGACCGTACTGCAGAAATTGCTGATTATTATGAAGAAAAGTATCCAACTATTTGTCGTGCAATTCATCAGGAAAATGGTGGACATGGTGAAGCAGTAAATGCAGGTATCCGTAATGCAACAGGTCTTTACTTCAAAGTAGTAGATAGTGATGACTGGGTAGACCAGGATGCTTACATGAAGATTCTTGATAAACTTCGTGAATTTGCTGGAAGTGATACAAATCTTGATATGCTTCTTGCAAACTATGTATATGAAAAAGAAGGTGCAAAACATAAAAAGGTAATGCGTCAGAAAGGATTTCCACAGGACAAAGTATTTTCTTGGAATGATATCCCTCACTTCTTCAAAGGACATTACATTTTGATGCATTCTGTTATTTACAGAACAAAATTGCTTCGTGAATGTGGATTGGAACTTCCAAAGCACACATTCTATGTAGATAATATTTATGTATTTAATCCACTTCCATATGTAAAGACAATGTATTATATGGATGTTGATTTCTATCGTTACTTTATCGGTCGTGATGATCAGTCTGTAAATGAAGCAGTTATGATTCGTCGTATCGACCAGCAGTTAAAAGTAAATAAACTTATGATTGAACAGTACGACCTTTGGAAAATCGAAAATAAGAAATGTCGTCAGTATATGTTCAATTATTTGGAAATCATTACTATTGTTTCTACAATTATGTGTCTCCGCTCTGGAACTGAAGAGAATCTTCAGAAGAAGAGAGAACTTTGGGGATATATTAAAGAGAAAGATATTCGTCTTTTCCACAAACTTAGAAATGGTATTTTAGGTAACACTATGAACCTTCCAGGAAAGGGTGGACGTAAGATTTCTGTTGCTGCATACCGTATTGCACAGAAAGTCATTGGATTTAATTAAAAAATGTAGTAAAATAAAGCTCTAAGGGAGAAATCCTTTGGAGCTTTTTTTAACAAGGGGAAGAAATATGGAATTTGTAAAAAAACATTGGTTAAAGGCTTTGTTTGTAATTATGTTAATTGCTGCAAGTTTTATAATGTACGAAGTGAAAGATGTAGGTTATATTGAGTTTTATGTGTCCGATGGAAGGGCACTAAAAGACGGAAAAGTAAAGAATCTGCATTATAGAGATGGGGAGCCTTGGGAGGTAATTGCGATATATAAAGAATCTGTTTCGAATCCAGAAGGATATGAAGTAGATGTGGAAATAATCGGTGAAGTAGATATTATGAAATTGGGGGAATATCCAATAACCTATCGTGCGGAACATAACGGTGTGGTAGCTGAGACACATGTAACTTATGTTGTGAAGGATGTAAGAAGGCCTGTTATTACATTAGAAGGTGGAGATGAATATGTGATTCAGGCAGGTGAAGAATACATAGAACCAGGATATACAGCCATTGATATCTATGATGGAGATCTTACAGATCAGGTTGTGGTAACAGGTGAACCAGATTTGTACAAGGATTTTGATTTGACCTATACGGTCACCGATTCTAATGGGAATACCCGTGAGGTACAACGCCATGTGAAGGTTGAGGTAGGAGAGAAACAAAAAGTTATTTATCTGACTTTTGATGACGGCCCAAGTCCTTATACAGAGCGTCTTCTGGATGTGTTAGATGCGTATGGTGTGAAGGCAACTTTTTTTGTAACTGGACAGAATTTAGAATACGCAGATATGATTGGAGAAGCCTATAGACGTGGGCATACCATTGCGCTCCATACCTATAGTCATGACTACTCTATTTATAGTAGTGCTGAAGAGTATTATGCTGATTTGCAAAAAATTCAGGATCTCGTTGTAGAGCAGACTGGACAAGAAGCCACGATTGTACGTTTCCCAGGAGGAACTTCCAATACTACCAGTAGAAAATATTGTGAAGGAATTATGTCTTTCCTGGCAGATGATTTAGAGGAAAAGGGATATGTGTATTGTGATTGGAATGTATCCAGCGGCGATGGTGGAGGAGCAAAGGATGAAGCCACAGTTATTCAAAATGTAACTACCACCCTTGGAGGTATTCGAAAAGCCATTGTGTTACAACATGATACACAACCATTTAGTGTGGATGCGGTAGATGATATTATTGAATATGGACGCTCTCAGGGATACATTTTCCTGCCACTAGAGGAGGATTCTCCATTAGTGCAGCAGGGGGTAAACAATTAATGCAAAACATGCCAGTGCAAAACGGATTTTGTTCCGTGGTGCACTGGCTCTTTTTATTGTAAATATAATTTATCTCTGCTTTTTTGAGACGTTTTGTTATAGGAAAATGCCATAGTCCTAAAAAGACTTTCTGCCAGATGTTTTTGTGTCTTTCAACTGCTTCGACTATCCTCGAAAATGTACGTGGGCGAAAAACACACCTCAAATTTCGAGATTTTCTAAGTGGGCAAATTTACATAGTTGATATTACACGTGCCTAGCGAAACTCGGCGCAAAAACGGCGCCTCAAACAGTCGCTGCGGCACGTGACATTATGTAAATTTTGCCCACGTAAGAAAATCTAACGAAATCCTCGGAATGGTGTTTTTTCGAACCACGTACATTTTCGTGGATTGTTCGAACATTTGAAAGACATAATATATAAACAATGGCAGAAAGTTCTTTTGTAGGAATATGTGCATTTTCCTATCCAAATAAGGAACCAAAAAAGCAGAGAAAATTATAATAAAAGAAAACAAAAAACCAGTGCACCACGGAACAAAATCCGTTTTGCACTGGCATGTTTTTGTTGATAGGTTAGCCTTCGAAGCCTACCATAAGTCCGCCGACTTCAGCGTAGAAACTGCAAAGACCTCTTGTTTGTTCAATTCGAACCTCTGCATTTGGGTAGGTAGATAAAATGTGTGCTTTCAAAGCTTTTGCGTCAGTTTCATTGAAACAGTGATCAATAATTACTTTTCCGCCGTTGTAGTTAAACTCTTTCATAAGTTTGTCAACAGCAAGAAGCGCTTTCTTTTCGCCACGGGCTTTCTCTCTCTGCTCTAATGTACCAACACTGCTAGCGATACCTGCTACATGAATATTTAAAACGCCTGCAATTTTTGCAACGGCTGGATTGACACGTCCGTTATTTGCAAGGTTAGTCAGTGATTTTAAACAGAAAACCAAATGGGTGTGTTTCATGTATTCAGTAATTGCGGTACTGATTTCTTCAAAAGATTTTCCTTCTGAGTGAAGTTCCTGAATTTTTTCCACAATGAGTTTTAATTCGGAACCAGCAGAAAGGGAATCAATGATGCAAACCTTACGGTCTGGATATTCTTCTTCATACTGTTCTTTTGCGATACGTAAAGAGTTGAAAGAACCAGATAAATTACTGGTGATAGCAATTGCATAAACTTCTTCTGCATCGCCAAATGCGTCTACCCAATCCTGGGAAGATGGGCAGGCAGAACCTGATTTTCCTTTATAAGATGCAAGATAATCTGTCATTTCTTTGATATCTAAATCAGCGTTATCTACAAATTCTCTTTCATCAGTTCTAAGTGTAAGTGGAACAGACACAATACTGTTGTCTGGGGTAGTACATAAATTCGCGCTGGAATCAGCTACAATTCTCGTTTTCATATATATATTTCTCCTCATTGTAATCATTTCGCAGACTAGTATAGGGGTTTTGGTTAACTTTGTCAAGTGGTTTTTAAAACTACTTTGGTATTGTTTTTAAAACAACGCTGATGCTGAAAGAAATTAGGAAAAATGAGTTATAATATAAAAGAGACAGGGTTTAGAAAATTTTAATATTTGGATTAGCACTCACCTATTGACAGTGCTAACAACGAATGTTATAACTCATATTGTAGGGAAGATTAATGAATTAGCAAAAGGAGGTACGCTAAATGAACATTCAGAAATTTACACAAAAATCCATCGAAGCTATCAACGCTTGTGAAAAGTTAGCGTATGAATACGGTAACCAGGAGATAGAACAGGAACATCTTTTAGTTGCTCTCTTAACACAGGAAGATGGCCTGATTGGCAAGCTAATAGAAAAAATGGAAATAAACCGTGAGCATTTCACGGAGAATGCAAAACGCCATTTGAATGCCCGTGTGAAGGTGTCAGGTGGACAGATTTTTATAGGGAAAGATTTAAATAATGTACTGATTCACGCAGAGGATGAAGCGAAGACCATGGGGGATGAATATGTGTCAGTAGAGCACTTATTCCTTTCTTTATTAAAGTATCCGAACAAAGCCATGAAGGAACTGATAAAAGAATATGGTCTTACTAAAGACAGATTTTTGCAGGCTTTGGCTACGGTTCGAGGTAACCAAAGAGTGACTTCGGATAATCCAGAAGCGACTTATGATACATTAGAAAAATATGGTTATGACATGGTAGAGCGTGCTCGCCAGCAGAAATTAGATCCAGTTATTGGTCGTGATGCAGAAATACGAAATGTGATTCGAATTCTTTCTAGAAAGACAAAGAACAATCCTGTTTTAATCGGTGAACCAGGTGTTGGGAAAACCGCAGTAGTAGAAGGTTTGGCACAGCGTATTGTACGTGGCGATGTGCCAGAAGGTTTGAAGGACAAGAGATTGTTTGCTCTTGATATGGGTGCTCTTATTGCAGGAGCAAAATACCGTGGTGAATTCGAAGAACGATTAAAAGCCGTATTAGATGAAGTAAAGGCTTCTGACGGACAGATTATTTTATTTATTGATGAGTTGCATACCATTGTTGGTGCAGGAAAAACCGATGGCGCCATGGATGCTGGACAGCTTTTGAAACCAATGCTTGCCCGCGGGGAATTGCATTGTGTAGGTGCTACCACATTGGATGAATACCGTGAATACATCGAAAAAGATGCTGCCTTGGAACGTCGTTTCCAGCCAGTTATGGTGGATGAACCTACGGTAGAAGATACCATTTCTATTCTTCGTGGTTTGAAGGAGCGATACGAGGTTTATCATGGCGTAAAAATTACAGACTCAGCATTGGTGTCTGCAGCAACATTATCAAATCGATACATTTCGGACCGATTCTTACCAGATAAAGCAATCGACTTGGTAGACGAAGCCTGTGCATTAATCAAAACAGAATTGGATTCAATGCCAACAGAATTGGACGAATTGAATCGTCGTGTAATGCAGATGGAAATCGAAGAGACTGCTCTGAAAAAAGAAACAGATCGTCTCAGTCAGGAACGTCTTGCAAACTTACAGAAAGAATTGG
>CAZDAP010000060.1:0-7588 GCA_964503585.1 uncultured Lachnobacterium sp.
TTCTTTTTCTTCTTCTGTATCAATATCAAAATTATGTGACATTTCATATCCTAAGATTTTGTCTCCTGACATAGAATGTTTCTCAACAATTACTTTCGTTCTCATTACATCTATACATGCATTTTGATAATATATTTGAGGGAGTTTTTGTCTTGGCATGTTGTATCCTTCAGTAATATCACTTAATATTGGATATATTTGACCATCTTCTTTTTTACGCCACATTTTATACGCAATTTCTTTAGAAGGTGCGATACACCTTACAGAATCTGCATTCTCATCTTCCTCTAACATTTCTATCATTCTATCTATATCGTTAACATCACGTATTGGATAGGTTGGTCTTAATTGAACCACTATATCGGGCACATAATTTTCTTTTTCTTTTAATAATTTAAGTGCATGTTCAAACACATCAATATCCAAAGATTCATCTGATGCCAATTCCTTCGGTCTAATAAATGGAACTTCTGCACCATATTTTTTTGCAATCTCTGCATAATAGTCGCTGTCTGTGCTTACAATCGTCCTAGTAATTTTTTTAGATTCTAATGCATGCTGAATAGAATATGCTATCATTGGTTCGCCATTCATCATTCGTATATTTTTGTCTTTTACAGATTTTGACCCACTTCTCGCCGGAATGATCGCTAGAATCTCTTTCATATATCAACCTCCTTGTTTTCAAACTGCTTCTGATAAGCTCCACAAACCACCTTCGGCTCCCCAACCATCTTCAGCACACCCTTCTCTATCCACACCACCTTCGTGCAATGCTCGAGAATCGTGCCCATACCATGGGAAACCATCAGTACCGTAGAACCACCATGTATCATCTCTTTTATTCTTGCTAAACTCTTCTTACGGAAGAACTCATCCCCTACACTTAATACCTCATCGAGGATCAAAATTTCGGAAGCCTCTCCTACCGTAGCTATAGCAAACCCTAGTCGAGATACCATACCAGAGGAGAAATTCTTTACTTTCTCTTCCATGAATCCTTCCAACTCTGCGAATGCTACGATTTCATCATAGTGCTCATTAATAAATTCTTCGGTGTAACCTATAATCGCACCATTCAGGTACACGTTCTCTCGCGCAGTCAATTCCATATCAAAGCCTGTACCGAGGGTAAGAAGTTGCAATTTCTTTCGATTTACGATAACTTCGCCCTCTGTTGGTTCTAATGCTCCTGATACGATTCGAAGCAGGGTACTCTTACCAGAACCATTGGTTCCGATGATACCCACGACTTCTCCTTTATATACATCAAAGCTGATATGGTCTAATGCTAACAGTTCTCGGTAACTAATTTGTCGTTTCAGCAACTGTATGAAGTATTCCTTTATTCCAGATACGTTGCTGGTGGCGATTTTGAATCGCATGGTAACGTCTCTCACAGAGATGACTGGTTTTCGTTTTCGCTCAGCCTGTTTTTCCTTCACTGGCGATTTTTTCTCAGCAATCGCTTCTTTTACTACTTTCACATCAACCACTGGCAAATGCTGTGTCGCCTGCGATAAATCTGCTATCTCAAGTTTTTCGCCTTCTGCTCTCTTCTGTCGCCTCTGCTCCTGCTTTCCCTCACGACGTTTTGCTTCTCTCTGACGGATACGTTTTTTACGTTTTATCTCTCGTGTCGTAATATACGCACCTACAAGAACCAAAACAATCACGACAACCGCTACGACCAGAATCGCAATTAACTTATAGTTCTGTTTATTCTGACTCTGCTTTGCATCATCAGCATCCCATTCCACCATGCTGCCATCTTCATCCACATAGCAAAATGCTCCATGACCTTTGGTATCGATTGCAAATACAATATTTTGTTCTTTTACGATGTCAAGCGTCAGTTCGGAAGGCCAGTTTGCACATACATCTGGCGAAGTATAGAGATATCGCTGTTCGCCTACTTCATACGCATAACATGGATAAAACATGCTCTGCTCTGGATTATACGCATAACATGTCAATGTCTCACTAGAATCAAATAAATAAGCGAAATAGATATTTCTCTCCTCATTGGTAAGGAAGTTTACCTCCTGTTCTAAAAATGGCAATACAACCATTTCATATTCCCACAACACATCCCCTGGCATCATCTGTGTCAAATCCAACAGATAATACTCTGTACCATTCATAACGATAGCATTTTCCACATGTGGTAATGTGGTTTCAAAACCACTTTCTGGCTCTGTTTCTGGTGGTATATCTCCTACGGTATCTTCACCCGAAATGATGATAACCGCTTCATCTAATTCTGTGATTTCAAACTGTTCTGCATTATCTGTGGCACTGATGTTGATAAGTGCGTCATTTACTCGAATATAGGCGTCACCACCACTTAAGGTACGGAAACTCAACATGTATTTTACCTGGCTTCGAATTCCTGTTCCTTCTAGGATGATGATTCCATCCCCACCTTCTTCTGCACCGCCAATATATTCTAAACGATTTGCATCATATTCTATTTCTATGTGGTAAGTCCCTATCTGTGATTCTCCATTGAGATAAACACCTACCATGAATTCACCATTGGACTGGGCACTATAACTTTCGGAACCAAAGGTAACGGTTGCTGTCTCTGCCTTTACGATTTCAGGACTAGCAAATAGCAGACCAAATACCATAACAAACACCAGTATATGGCTCATTTTTCTTTTTAAAACACTCATGCTGCTCTCTCCTAAATCTTCTGCATTACCTTATTTTCGTTCTTTTTAAAGAATAAATAACCAAACACAAATACGCCTACTCCCCACAGAATCATCTTTAACCACTCTGCTATCTCTGGCACTGTCTGATACATCACAATCTGTCGTGCAAAATTAATACATACATAGATAGGATTCATGCCTACCAATGATGCTACCTGTTCTGGCAGCTGGTCTACTGGATAAAAAATTGCCGACAAATACATCCAAAGCGTCAGTATTACAGAATAGAGATATTTAATATCTCCAAAAAACACATACAGTATGGATAAAAAATAACCAATTCCCATAGAAAACATCAAGATACACAATACTGGTATTGGAAATAACAACATTGTCCAGCTTGGTTCAATGCGAAAAACGAGTAGCATCAACACATACGCTATACATGTATATCCAAAATTTGTCAGCGCTGTATACACTCTTGCCATGATAAAGGTCTGCTTTGGCATCTTTACTTTCATAAGCAAGTTCTTGTTATCTACCAGTGCTGACATTGCAGTATTGGTTGCGGTACTAAACAACTGCCAAAAAATAGAACCTGTCAAATAATAAATAGGGAAATTTTCGATGGATCTACGAAACATAGTTGAAAAAATCATAGACATAACTGCCATCGTCATCAGTGGATTTAATACACTCCACACAATTCCCAAATAGGAACGAGCATATTTTCGTTTCACTTCTCGGGAAACCAATTGTCGTATGGCAAATAATTGCTGCTTTTGTTCTTCCCATCTCATTGTCTATCTGTACTCCTATTTCAACATTTTTCTAATGTATACGAAAAACTTGTATAACTTTGCATGAAATAAATGACGCCTTGTTTGAACACCATTTCGAATAATACTTCCTTCTATCCATGCACTTTCATGTAATTCTTCTTTTTTTATTCCCAGCATAATCAACGCCTTACTTATAAAACGCTGACTTTGAATCTCCTGAGTAGATAATTCTGCTGCTACCTTTTTTAAGTTTCCTTCCAATACGTCATCCGAAAACAACAAATCACCGAAGTTTTCTACTTCCCATGTAGAGGGTTGTCCCATACATTTTTTTAGTAACTTCTCTGCAAACACGACTCTCTTCTTTTTACTTATACAACTACCTTCATGCGTAATTTCATGATTATGTATGAGTAACATATAGCCATCCATATATTTTTCCAAACGACTGCAATTCTCTGTAATATGAATCTCATTTGGATTCTTATGAAAATCTACGACAGGCAAATATCTCTTTTCTTTTAATTCATAACCTATCGTCATTCCTTCTGGTGATGTAAAAATCGCTTCAAATAAGCAGTTGCTAAAATTCACCTTTTTACGCAGACCAGTATAAGGCGAGAAATAAAATGCATGATAATTGTCTGCATTTGCATATTTCGGTATTTCATATAGACCAAAGTAATACCCTTCCAAATCTGGTCTATCGATCAAATGGCTTATCGATTGTTGAAGTGTACCTATCCATCCACTATCAACCACTGCAAATTTGGTACCATCCATTAAACCTTCTTGTTTTAAATACTGAATTGCTGGCTTATAAGCATCCCTTGACACCTGATAAACCTGCTCTAAAAACTCCGGATTATTTCGGAGTTCTTCTTTTATTTCCTGAATCTCTTTATAGTTAAGGAGTCTCTTTGAGGAATTGAATTGTAAGAATTGATGTGCCATGTCCTCATCTAATCCGGCTCTTTTCATAATACGTTCTGCCGTGACATCAATACCACCTGTGCAAATATAATCTACACATTTATCTTTTAAAAGATGGTATTCTGGCAAACGCATAGAAAAACGAGAAACCTTTAAATAGCGACACTCAATAGATAGTTCTCGTATCATACATAGTTTTTGTGCAACCAAATACATCTGATACCCATCTCTCGCTAAAAAATATAATCTTCTCTTTCCACTTTTTTGAGTTTCTTCTAAAACCCACGAAACGAATTCTATGAGCACCGGCAAAAAAACAAGGGTATAAAGAGACTCCTTATCTTCCTTTTGTAAATATTCCAATACATCATCATAAATTGGATTCTCTCGTAACACTCGTTTGTAATATGCTTTTCTCTTTTCTTTCTGCTGAATCTGCATGTTTTGCTTCTTTCCTTTTCAACCACATAACCAGCGTGTTTGGTAACATGCCTGCTACAATTGGTCGTATAACATATATCCATCCCACTGGCCAAAGCATGCCCATTTCTTTAAAATTACGATATCTTAATTTTGCTTCATTCACACGAGATACCATACTTCGTCTTTTAAAAGATGTTTTATCCTCTCTGTATTGAAATAGATTTTCCTGCAAATTATATCCTCGATACCCTGCTTGTTGTAGTCGCATGAATATTTCGTAATCTTCACAACGCAAGGTTTCACTAGACTCGTTGTATCCATCCATACACTCAAATATTTCTGCACGATACATAACGGTTGGATGAATATATGGAGAAAACCTCAAGTAATCTTCTACTTGTGGTGCAAGTGGCATCTTTCGTTCTCCCCAAATGCCATGACTATCCATCAAATAGGTATTTGTACCGCACCACATGTACTCCGAATGGTGCTCCAAAAATGCCACTTGTTTTTCTAATCTCTTTGGCATGGAAATATCATCTGCGTCCATACGAGCAATAAATTCCCCACGTGCGGTTCGTATACATTCGTTCAAAGAAAAAGCTAATCCATGATTATCCTCTTTCCCAATCAGAACAATCCTTTCATCCAAGGCAATGATCTCTTTTATATATTCTGCAGCCTCTTCATCTGAGCCATCATCATAGATAATGAACTCAAAGTCCCTTAATGTTTGATTCAATATAGAATTTACAGCTTCTAACAATATCTGCTTGTCCCATTGGTTATAAACACCCATGATAACAGATACTTTTTTGTCATAGTGTTTCATATAAGACTCTCATTACTTTTGTACTTTTCTCTACTGAAAAATTTTGAACTGTTTTTAATCCTTCCCTCGCGATTCTGTCTGCAAATGCCTTATCCTCTTTTATGCGACTAATTGCATTTGCAAATCCCTCTATATCATCTGGATTACAAACAATCCCATTTATCTCATGCTTCATATATTCCCTTGTGCCTCTGTTATCCGATGCAATTAAAGGGATTCCACAGGCCATTGCTTCCAATCCAGCTAGGCCTAGACCTTCTCTGTATGATGGGAATATGCAGCAATCTGCATCCACTAATTTCTTTTCTATATCTATTTCAAAACCTCTTAAGAAAATTTGATTCTCTAGTCCAAATTCATTTATTAATCCTTGTAATTCTTCTTTCAGCGGTCCATTTCCATATATTTCATATATAATGTCTCTGTCTTTTAAAGCAGCAATTGCTTTTATCACTGTACAGTGATTTTTATTTTTATTTAGTTCTCCCATGGATATGATTCGAAAAGTCTCATATCTCTGCTTTTCTTTGGGATAAAAACGAGACAAATTTATACCCACGCCAGGTATTTGAATCACTTGTTTATTGCACATCTTTTGTGCAGTTTTATAGTCTTCTTGGTTGATTGTTACGATGCAATCTGTTATCTTCGCCAAAAGATATTCCACTGGGTAATATAGTACCCAATTCAATAACGGTGCACCTTTATAAAAGTGAAAACCATGAGCTGTATATATCACTCTGGCTGCCTTTCCCTTTGCAACCCAAGATGCTAACCGACCTGCCACACCACCTACCGGTGTGTGACAATGCACCAATTCTATTTGCTGTTCTTCTATGATATGTTTCACTTCTTTTATACTCTGGAACAATCTTATAAAATGAAACGGGCTCTTATCAAACGCTACATGATGCAACACAAACCCAGCATCCACTAGTTTTCGCTCATCATACTCATAAATCCTGTTCTGCATATTTGCTGCATAATGCACTTCATAGCCTAATTCCTGAAGCAGCTTTGCGTTATTTATTTCACTAACAGGTAAAAAACCTCCTATCGTTGCAACAATCAAGGCTTTTCTCATTCCATATCACCGCTCTCGTCACTCTCGACTTCTTCTGAAGTTTCTAAAACATCCTCTGGTACTTCTGTTTCACTATCACCTGGTACAACTATTTCTGTATCCTCCGGTGCTTCTGTTTCACTATCGCTTGGTACTTCTGTTTCTGTATCCTCCGGTGCTTCTGTTTCACTATCGCTTGGTACTTCTATTTCTGTATCCTTCGGTGTTTCTATTTCACTGCTACTTGGAGTTTCCGTTTCACTGTTGCTTGGAGTTTCTGTTTCACTGTTGCTTGGAGTTTCTGTTTCACTGTTACTTGGATTGCCTGTTTCACTATTACTAAATGGATTTGTCACACTACCACTTGGCGTTTCTGGCTGTACGTTACCAGTTCCTTGGTTTTGACTTGGAGGCGTTGAGATAATCACTTCCTGATTTTGTCTCACTTCTTCCTCGATTACTTCAGAAGATATGTATCCGATTCGTCCATTGAAGCTAACTACAACCCATTTTTCATCTTCTGACAATCCATATATTCCTACCTGATTTCCTCTAGCAACCGTTCCAATAACAGATGCTGTTTCAGAAGGTTTTGCATACACTTTTGCAGACATTATGGTGACTACTGTTTCTTCTGTTCTTCCCTCTAAATCTTCTGCTGTGATCTCTATATCCTCTGCTGAACCATCGCCACTTTCCATCTCTTCTGATGCTCCCTGAAACGATATTCCAGCACCTGCATTTAAGAATTCTGTATCTTCATTTTGAGCGGATTCTTTTCCACAACCGACACTCAAAAACATACAGCCTATTACACATAACGCATAAAAAAAACATGCTTTCTTTTTCATCTTACTTTCCTACTTAATACATCATCACATTTAAACTATCTCAA
>CAZDAP010000061.1:0-7450 GCA_964503585.1 uncultured Lachnobacterium sp.
GTGGAATAGGAGCTGGTTCATGTTTTGCGCCCTTAGCAACTGGACACATGTTTTCAACTTCCTTTGTGTAAATCATTATAAGACTCCTTTCGCATACGCTTTGTATATTTTAATTACCTTGTTAGTAAATTAACATACCTAGAGGTATTTTGCCACATTTTCCTGTATAAGTCTAGTCTAAACTTAGGGATTTTTTCAGAAAATTCTTGTGTTTTTTCGTCAGATATAACAAAGAAAAAAGGAAAGTCTTTTGAACTCTCCCTTTGTATCTTAGTTTTTCGAAATTACATGTTCTTTATCTTTAAAGATATGATTTGCAGGAATTACCCCACGTACGCATGAGGTAGGATAAATGCTGCTGTTCTTTCCTACTACAGTTCCTGGATTAAGTACGGAATTGCATCCCACTTCTACATAATCTCCAAGCATAGCACCGAATTTCTTTAAGCCTGTTTCAATCTCTTCTTTTGTATCGTAACAATCTTTTACCACTACTAATGTTTTATCTGATTTTACGTTTGATGTAATGGAACCAGCACCCATATGAGATTTATGTCCAAGAACCGAGTCACCTACATAATTATAATGTGGCACCTGTACGTCATTAAAAATAATATCATTTTTGATTTCTGTAGAGTTTCCTACCACGGAACGTTTTCCAATAATAGCACTGCCACGAATAAAAGCACAATGACGAATTTCTGCGTCTTCATCTATGATGAGTGGCCCATTTAAACATGCAGTTGGTGCTACTGTCGCAGACTTTGCTACCCAGATATTCTCTCCTCTTTCTTCAAAGATTTCTTTATCCAATGTAGGACCTAATTCTTTGATATAATCACTGATACCTTTTAATGCTTCCCAAGGATAGGTAAACTGTGCAAGGTAATCCTTTGCGATTGTTTCATCTAGGTTGTAGTTGTTACAAATTTTTGCATTTTCCATAAATATTGCCTTTCTTATTCCTTAGATTTAAACTCCGACTAAATTTTACAGCCACGATTATGGTACGTCAACTTTTTTCTGAACAATCTTATTTATTATCCCCTGATTCGTCATCTAATATTTCTTCTGGCACAGGAGGCAATTCAACAATCATAGAATCTGGATTGTTCAAATCCAATTGATTGTCTTTCTTTTCCTCTTCTTCCCCTGGATTATCAAAGTCAAATTTAATGGTATCATCCTCGTATTTTAGACAAGTATCAAATACATTGCCTGCTTTTGAGGTAAAGCCTGTGATTTTCTTCTTTGTTTTTCCAGTGGTTAAAAGTTCAATAATCGTTTCCTCTGTCAATGGTACCTTTGCGACTGTATGCCACAGCTTAAATCCACATTCACACTCGTACTGCCACTGTCCTTTTTGCATTTTTTTCTGGCACTTTGGACAATCCACATTGGACTCAACTGGCTTTGGTTTTTCTGGAAAATCAAAGGTAATCTGACCATCTTCTGTGAGTTTTAATGGTGCATCAAATTTCATACCTGTACGAGCTACAAAACCTTCGATTACATCGGTTTTTCCTCTAGTCAAAAGCTGTTTTACATGGGCTTCCTTTAATTTGACACTAGCGATTTTTCCAATCATAAATCGACAACTGTCTGGATTATCCTTGGAAAAATTGGAACAGCCATAGCCAAATGGTGTGACTACGATGTCTCCTTTACAAAGTGGGCAAAGGACATCTTTTACTTTTACAGGCTCCAGGTCATTGAAATCAAACTTTAATCCTGTTACCTTGCCTTCTTCATTTTTGCTGAGTGCAACTCTGGCATCGAATTTTTTACCCATTTTCGATTTAAAACCACGGATAGTTCCTGTGATGCCATTGGTTAATAATTCTTTTACATGGCTTTCTGTAAGAGATTTTTCCGCCATCTTTCCAATGGAAAAACGACAACTATCTTCTTTGTCTTTATCATAGTTTGCACAGCCAAAGCCAAATGGTGTCGCTACGATATCACCGCCGCAAAGCGGACAGCTTACATCTGCTACCTTTTTCGCCTCTACATGTTCAAAATCAAAACCAACGATAGGTTTACCTGCTTCATCTTTTGTTAATATCAGACAAGCATCAAATTTCTTACCAGCCTTCGATTTAAAACCACGGATTGTCTCTGTTTTTCCTTCTGTTAACAGTTGTTTCACAGTATTCGCAGATAGTGTTTTACCTGCAATTGTTCCAACTACAAAACGACAGCTATTTTCATCTTCTGGTTTGAAATTTCCACATCCATAGCCAAACGACTTCTTTACCATCTGTCCTCCACAAGCAGGACAAACCACATCTGGTAATATTTCTAATTCTACATTTTCAAAATCAAATACGATATTTACTTTGCCATCTTCTGTTTTATCTAATTTCAATGCAGCATCAAACTTTTTACCTGCCTTTGATTTGAATCCTCGAATGGTATTGGTTTTTCCTTCCGTTAAAAGTGCTTTGACATCGTCGATAGTAATCTTTTTTCCAGATAATGTTCCAATAGAAAATCGACAACTATTTTCATCTTCGGCTTTATAATTGGAACAACCATAACCAAAGGATGTCTTAACTATTTTTCCACCGCAAACAGGGCAAACGACATCCGGAATTTCTTCTGGTTCAATATCTGCAAAATCAAATACTACATTTATCTTACCATCTTCTGATTTTTCGAGTTTTAATGCAGCATCGAATTTCTTTCCTGCCTTGGATTTAAATCCGCTTATGATGTCTGTATTGCCTTGTTCAAACAGCATCTTTGCCTGTTCTTCCTCTATTTTGACATTACAAATCTCACCAAGACTAAAATTGCAACCAGTTTTGTCGGATTTATAGTTTGTACAACCGTAACCAAACGCTGTTGTAACGATTTCTCCATCACAGACAGGACATTTTACACCCAATTTCACGCCACTGATATTCTTGTTTGAAAAAGGATGAATTCGACTAGCCAGCTCCTGTCGCAGATTCTGATCAATCATCTTTAAGGTTTCTTTTCGAATGTAGTCTTCTAATTTGTTTCGGTAATCCCAGAAATCTACTGTTCCCTGCGTGATACCTTCCAGACCTTTTTCCCAAGATGCAGACATCTTTGGATTTAAAAGTGCTGGCACCGTCAAATTTACTACTTCGAAAATCATTTCACCCAGATTTTCAGGAGTAAGAATCTGTGTTTTTTTATTTAAATTTATATATCCGATACGGATGAGTTTCTTGATAATTTCTGCTCGTGTAGCAGAAGTTCCAATGCCTGAACCTTTGATCTGTTCACGAAGTTCTTCATCTTCAATGAGCTGTCCTGCGTTTTCCATGGCAAGTACCATAGAACCTGAAGTATAGCGCTTCGGTGGTGAAGTTTTCCCATAACGGATTCCGTATCCGTTTACGGAAATCACATCGCCAATATGCAATCTTTCTGCCAATTCTAAAAGCACCTGTGGATCAGCTGCCTTGGTCTCGCCTTCTGCAAATGGATTACCATCTGGATTCTCTCCATTATCTTCTGCATTACTTTCATCAGCATTTGTGGAACCACGTTTTTTTGGAATACCAGCTACTTCTAAATATCCTGGCACCTTTAATACCTTTGCAGAGGCAAAAAACTCTTCCTTTTCTACACCGACTGTCAATTTTACATTCTGATACTCTGCCGCTGGGTAGAAAATACTTAAGAAACGTCTACAAATCAGTTCAAATACCGCTCTTTGTAATGAGTCTAATGTATGTAATTCTGTCAACTGGCCCGTTGGTATAATGGCATAGTGGTCTGTGACCTTGCTATCATCTACATAAGAAGTTTTTGCAATGGATGCATAAGATTTTGTCTTTAAAATCTCTTCTACATATGGAGCAACAGTCTCATAATTTTTTAGTTTGCTTAGATTTTTATAGATTTCCTTTGCTACCGCTGTTGATAACACTCTGGCATCCGTTCTAGGATAAGTCGTCAATTTCTTTTCATACAAATCCTGTGCAATCTGTAGGGTTTCATCAGGACTGATTTTAAAACGTTTTGCACATTCTGCCTGGAGCTCTGCCAGGTTAAATAATAAAGGTGCTCTCTTTTTGCTGATTGTTTTTTCCAGCGCTTTTACTTTTGCCTCTTTACCTGTACATAAATCAATTAACGCATTGGCATCCTTTTCTTCTTTGAATCCGTTTTCTTTGTATAATAACGGAGACTCAAAATATTTCGAACCTTCTACCGCTTTCCATTCACCTTCAATTCCTGCATCGGTAAAGTTGCCTACCACGCGGTAAAATGGCGTTTCTTTGAAATTTCGAATTTCACGTTCACGAATAACGACCATACCTAGTACGCAGGTCATAACACGTCCTACCGCAATGGCGGTATAGCTACTAGTGCCAGCAGCATCGTTTAATAGCTGTCCATACTTTACAGACATAACTCGTGAAAAATTGATACCCATGGCATAATCTTCTATGGTTCGCATAATACCAGAATTACCTAAGTTGGCATAGGCACTCATAGGTTTTGCTTCACGGATACCTCTTAAAATCTCTTCTTCCGTCTGGGAGTCAATCCACACACGAAGTTCTTCCATGCCTTCACGCACACCACCGAAGTTACGGATATTTTCTTCGATGGTCTGACCTTCTTTTCCCGCGTCACCTGCCCAGTAAACGCGATCAATATCCTCTCGCATCAGCATGGAATGTACGATTTCATACTGTTTTTTTACATTTTCAATTACATCGTATTTATAATCCTTTGGTAAAAATGGCAGGTCCTCCAGTTTCCATTTTTTATACTTTTCATCATAGGATTCTGGATAAACCAAACCGACCAAATGGCCTACACACCAGGTAATGACATAGTCCTGGTTCTCTATATATCCATCTTTTCTGCCGCTAACCTGCAATACTTTGGCAAATTCTACAGCAACGGATGGTTTTTCTGTTATAATCAGTGATTTTCCCACTTTTGTTACACTCCTAATTACAATTCATTCATATCAATAAGCTCAAAGCGCTTATCTTCCTTCGCCATCGCGACTACCTCTGGCGAAAAAGTTTTTGCAGAGAAAAGATATATATGATTTGAAGTGATTTTTGCCTTTTTCATGGATGCAAATAATTCCTCACACATATCCATGGTGAGTTCTTCTTTTTCCCAATTACAGAGACCTACGATATTTTGTCTATCGCTGCTCTGGGCAATAATATCGATATTTCCAGCCTTTCCAACCCATGTTCCCATTTTTGTCACTACCAATGGCAAACGACGAATCTGATTCAAAAGTGACAGATATTCCATACATACGTTGATGAAATAACGATTTAAATATTCATCCAATTCGTTTTCAATATAGGTATCATAAAATTCCTCTGGACTCATAATATACAAGTCTGACAGGTGTGGGTAAATAAACTTATAGTAGAAATTTACATAAGTATCCTTAATACGATAAACACCTTTTTTCGCATTGTCCCATCCACCAGTTTCAAAGGAAACTACTTTTTCAATAATATCAAAATGGCTAAGATTCTTCATATAAACACTAATCTTTGGACGAGAATAACCTGTATAGTGGAACAAATCATTTAACTTATTCTCACCCTTTGCGATAGCCAAAAGAATGGTGTTATATACGGATAATTCACGAAGCTCAGAGGAAACAATTTTTTCTGCCATCTCATACAAATATCCATCCTCAGATAATATCAAATCACAAATATTCTGTTTGAAATTTTTCTTTTTGTTCCAGCGTGATAAATAGCCTGGTACACCACCTAATACACCATATATCTTGATGGTGTCACTAACCGACATCTCTGGGAAAAGACGCACTACTTCGAGGAAGTTTAAGTTTGGCACTTTAATTCGAGCATCAAATTTCTTTGCAGCCTCTCCTAGCACTTCATCCATATCCTGTTCTGCCCACACGATAGAAGAACTAGCTAAAATGATCATAACTGGTCCAGGATAAAGGCGACGATTCTTTAATTTCAATACTGCATCTATAAAAGAAGAATCCTTCTTTGCGATCTGTTCAAATTCATCAATTACCACTACAAGCTTGGTTGGATCACCACTCTTTATGCGATTAAAGTATTCTTCATAGGTATATTTCTGTATTTTTACATCGAACTTACGAGAAACTTCTTCTCCCATCATACGAAGCTGTTCTACATCTGATGCTTTTCTAGCACGATAATAGAAATACTTTTTATTACCAATAAAAGAACCTATCAGCGCTTCTTTTTCACAGTTCATAGGTCCATATAAAACCACCAGCTGATTGCCACTTTCTGCATATAAATCTTCTAATTTCTTCAGTTCACTTGCTTTGAACATTGCTTTTCTCCCTTTTGTCAAAATATAAAAACACATAAAAATTATATCATATTTTAACTTATGTACAATAGAAATTGTATAGAGAAATATAAATATTCAATTCAAAAATAGGGAATTTGGAACGAGATTATATTTATTTCTAAATATGTGTTGTTCCGTAAGAATGTCTATTTGTCATCGTAATGACCTTTACATTGTACAATTAGTATATTATCATCATAAACAACATATACTAATCGTTCTTTTTCATTGATACGTCTACTCCATGTATTCGCAGTTTTATTTTTTAGAGGTTCAGGTTTTCCGTTGCCTTTAAAAGGCGTCCGCTGAACCTCCTTTAAAAGTTTATTAATTTTCTTTAATATCTTTTTATCTTGCATTTGCCAATATAAATATTCATCCCATGCATCTTCCGAAAAGGAAAGTTTACTCATTTGCCATCGCCTCCAATTCCTCCATAGTTTTTACAACAACTTTACCTTGACGAATTTGTTCAAGCGATTTTTCAATCTGTTTCATATTTGATTCAGAATAAAAAAGATTGTCTTTTTTCGCAGATACTTCAAATGGTATTTTTCTTTCTCTCAATGCTTTTTTTGCATAGATTGTAAAAAATGTTGTCAAATTCATACCAAGTTCATCGCATAATTCATCGAGTTCTTTTTTCATTTTGTCGTCGAATCTCAAACTTACTGTTGTCATATGCTTTACTTCTCCTTTCTCTTTATATATACAGTATATGCAAATTTGAAGTAAATTGCAACAAAAAGAAAGAATTTTAATCATTTTTCTTTCTCTTATATTCAAAAAACTGCTTTACATGTAACAAAAAACTTCCATCCTCATAATTGAGAATGGAAGTCTGAATTATAATATTCTTATTTCTTTGTAATATATCCCTGTGCTTTCAAAAGCTCTGCACAAAGCACTGCACCACCTGCAGCACCACGAACGGTGTTGTGTGATAATCCGATGAATTTCCAATCATATACATGGTCTTCACGGATACGACCTACGGATACGCCCATGCCGTTTTCGTAGTCAACGTCAAGGTTCACCTGTGGTCTATTGTCTTCTTCTAAGTACTGGATGAACTGCTTTGGAGCGCTTGGAAGTCCAAGTTCCTGTGGAGCACCCTTGAAGT
>CAZDAP010000062.1:0-7438 GCA_964503585.1 uncultured Lachnobacterium sp.
AGTCCACTAGTCTTCCACCAACGAAAAATCTATGGTTCTGGATATTTTATCAGTACGTTCCACACGAACTTTTACCTTCTGTCCTAGTTTGTAACTCTTTCCGCTGTTTTCACCTACCATTTCATACACATCTTCAATGAAATGATAATAATCATCTTTTAATTCTGTGACACGAATTAAGCCTTCCACGGTATTTGGCAGTTCCACGAAAATGCCCCACTCCATAACGCCAGAGATAACGCCTTCGAACTCTTCACCGATGAACTGCTCCATGTACTGGACTTTTTTCATCTTGATAGTTTCTCTTTCTGCTTCCTCCGCACGACGTTCTGTTTCGCAGGAATGTTTTGCTACCTCTGTCAGGATTTTATTATAATGTTCCATGCGTTTTTGATTCATACGTCCACGAAGATTCTCTTTGATAATTCTATGAATCTGAAGGTCCGGATAACGTCGAATTGGGGAGGTAAAGTGGCAATAGTATTTTGCCGCCAACCCAAAATGTCCTGTGCATGTAGTCGTATATTTGGCCTGCTTCATAGAACGAAGGGTTAATCGACTAATCAACGCTTCTTCTGGACTACCTTCTATTTTATCAAGGAGTTTCTGCAATTCCTTTGGATGAATATCATCTCCACCCAAGTGGATGTGATATCCAAAATTGTTGATGAAGGTATTTAACTTCTTCATCTTTTCATCATCTGGATTATCGTGGGTACGATATACAAATGGTACCTCCTGCCAAAAATAATCACTGGCAACCGTCTCATTGGCAATAAGCATAAAATCTTCAATGATTTTCGTAGCCACATTTCGATCGTATGGCTTGATGTCTACTGGCTTGCCATCTTCGTCTAAAATTACCTTTGTTTCAGGAAAATCAAAATCAATAGAACCACGTTTCATACGTTTTTCTCTCAGTATTGCCGCTAATTCTTCCATTAATTCAAACATCGGTACTAATTCACGATATTTTTCAATTTCTGCTTCATCTTTTTCTGTGAGAATTTTTTTCACACTATTATAACTCATTCGAGTATTTACGTTAATAACTGTCTCCGCAATGGTATGGTCAATAACCTCTCCCTTTGGATTGATGGTCATGATACAGCTAAGTGCTAAACGGTCCTCTCCTGCATTCAAGGAACAAATGCCATTAGACAACGCATGTGGAAGCATTGGAATCACGCGATCCACCAGATAAACAGAGGTACCACGTTTTAACGCCTCAACATCCAGAGCACTTTTCTCCTGCACATAATTGGTTACGTCAGCAATATGCACGCCCAGAATATAATTATCTCCATCTTTTTTCACAGAAACTGCATCATCCAAGTCCTTGGCATCTTCTCCGTCAATGGTCACCATGACCACATCACGAAGATCCATACGGCCTGCCATATCTGCATCAGAAACAGGCTTTGCCACATTTTCTACCTGATGAAGAACCTTTTCAGAAAATTCCATCGGCAATTCATAAGCACGCACTACCGATAAAATATCAGTACCTGGGTCATTTACATGACCAATAATCTCTACCACTTTTCCTTCTGGGTTCTTACCTGGCTGGGCGTATTTCGTAATCTCTACCACAACCTTATGCCCTTTGACAGCACCCATAGATTTTCCCTTTGGAATAAAGATATCACTACCAAAACGGGTATTATCTGGCACCCCAAAGCCAAAGCTCTTGCTCTCCTCATAAGTACAAACAATCTGCTTCATCCCACGCTCTAGTACCTTCACTATCACGCCCTCTTTACGACGTCCTGTCGCAAACGGAGAAACCACGATTTGTACCTTATCCATATGAAGCGCATCCCCTACCTTACTGTCAGGAATAAAGATATCCTCTTCCTCACCCTCGATAGACACGAAGCCAAATCCCTTTGGATGAGAACTAAAAATCCCCACCATTTGAGACTCTTCCGCTTTCGTATACTTACCACGCTTCGAAAGAGAAATCTTTCCCTCTGCCATGAGTTCAAGTAAAATCTCCTCTAATTGTGGACGATCCTCTTTCTTAACCCCGAGAACGATTGCTAACTCTTTTATCTTCATTGGTACATACATATCGTCACATATGAACTTATATACAATATCTTTTCTTTTCTTAAAATCTTTTCCCATATATTATACCTCTTAAAACGCGAAAAAAACGGGACCGTCAAATGACAGTCCCGAAAATTTTACCAAATTCCTAAGTTAAGAACAACTGCTAACACAAGAAATGCAATAACACAATACTTTGTGATTTTTACTAACATTCCTTCCATTGAACGTCCTTTGTTTTTTCCCCAGTAAGTATCTGCAGCACCAGCGATAGAGCCAAGACCTGCCTGCTTACCTTCCTGCATTAAGATAACTACTGTAATAACAAGACTGATTATGATAAATATAATTGTTAAAATCGTTTTTAATACTGTCACGGTTTACACCTCCTATGTCATAACTTCACAACTTTGGATAGTATACCATAGGAATTTCTTCTTTTCAAGATTTTCTTTCTATAAATATGGTTTGGATTCATATTTTTGTTTTCAATTTCAATAAAATATCTTATAATATTGTATTATTATCAACTACAAACGGAGTAATTATGAAAAAAAGGATTCACAGTATTTCTTTCGTATTTGTTTTGCTACTCCTGTTGTGCACACAACTGGTTGCATGTGGTGGAGACTCAGATAAAGACACAACCAACCAGACAACTCTTTCTACAGAAAAAGGAAGCCGTGATAACACCCCTGTTGTTCTGATTCCAGAAGCCAGTGGGACTTCCATTGAAAGTTGCGACAGTGTTACTATTGATTTGTCCAATACTTCAGAAGGTTATTTCATGGTAGAGTATGTGGGCACAGTAGAAAAGGTGAAATTACAGGTAACTGGACCAGATGGTGTGACCTACACCTATAACCTGCACGGTTCCTATGAAGTTTTTCCTCTTACAGCAGGAAACGGCACCTATACGATTGGTGTTTATGAAAATATTTCAGATACTTCCTACTCTACCGCTTTATCATGTACTACAGAGGTAAGCATTACCAATGAATTTGGACCATATCTTTACCCAAATCAATACGTAAACTTTACCGCTGAATCACTACCTATCGATAAAGCAGTTGATTTGGCCTACCCTGCTAATAATGATTTGGAAGTGGTTGAAAACGTATACAATTATATGATTAGCAATTTTACCTACGATTATGACAAAGCAGACAGTGTAGTTTCTGGATATCTTCCAGTGGTGGACGATATATATAAATCTAACACTGGCATTTGCTTTGATTATGCAGCGGTAATGGCCACCATGTTACGCAGCCAGAATATCCCTACCCGTTTAGAGGTTGGATATGTAGGCGAGACTTATCATGCATGGATTAGTACCTATATACAGGATGTGGGCTGGATTAATGGTATTATCGAATTCAATGGTTCTACTTGGAGTCTCTTAGATCCAACCTTTGCCTCTACCAGCAAAAATCCTACTGATTTTATTACAGAAGACAGTACGTACTTAACCAAGTATGTTTACTAGGAGGATCTCATGTCTCAAAAAAAGAAATTACTTAGTGAAAATGAAATATCTACTTTTTGTCAACAGGTTGGCATGATTGTAAAAGCAGGACTTCCTACCTATTATGGTATCATGATTTTGCGTGATGAAGCCAATGACGAATATACAAAAAGTTTTTTAAATGATATCTATGTGCCAATGGAAAAAGGCGTGACACTTGGAAATGCCATTGCAGATACTGGTATGTTTCCAGAATACATGGTAGATATGGTTCGTCTCGGTGAAGAAACCGGACGATTGGAAGAAGTTTTAGATTCCCTTTCTACTTATTATGAACGTGAAGCCGACATTAAAGCCAGCATTCGTCATGCCGTAACCTATCCACTCATTATGACTGTTATGATGCTGGTAGTCATTATCGTGATTATCACACAGGTTGTTCCTGTATTTTCACAAATATACGAACAATTAGGTAGCGGTCTCACAGGCACTGCTCTCATGCTCATGAATATCAGTAATGTTTTAAATAACTATATGCTTTATTTCATCATAGGAGTCGTTGTCCTTGCAATAGCATTTTTCCTATTTTCACGTACTTCCTTTGGAAAAATTCTCTTCCAAGGTCGAAGTCTTTCCATGACTATCGCAGCCAGCCGCTTTGCAAACTGCATGTATTTAGCGCTTGCCAGTGGTTTGGACACAGACCGAAGTTTGGAAATGGCAGAAAAACTGATTGACAATCCATATATGCTGGAACGTATTAACAAATGTAAAGAACACATCAAACATGGAGATAGTTTTATTAAATCTCTCCTCTTATCTGGTATTTTTTCAAAAGTTTACTCCAGTCTTATGACAATTGGTTATAAAACCGGTTCTATGGATGAAGTTATGCACAAGATTTCCATTGCTTACGAAGAAGAAAGTGATGACAAACTCCGTCATTTCGTCTCTGTCCTTGAACCAACATTGATTATTATTTTGTCCTTTTTTATTGGACTTATTCTTGTTTCATTCTTACTTCCATTGCTTGGAATCATTTCCAGCATTGGATAATATTAAGGAGGCTTTATGTATCTTTTTTCTGTAAAAAAAGAAAGAACCACTTTAACTACATATGCTCCTGTGTTAATTCTTGTGATTGTGCTGGCAGCTTTTGTTATGTTTTCCAATTCCATGGTAAGCAACAATACTGTTCACGAAAAAGAAATTTTGGAAAATGCCATTGACCGCAGCATTACCCAATGCTACGCCTTAGAAGGCTGTTATCCTGCTGATTTAACTTATCTGGAAGAAAACTATGGGCTTATTTATAACAAAGAACAATTCTTTGTGGTTTATGAATACATCGGAGGCAATCTCCGCCCAAGTATCACCATTATAGAAAGGGAATAGCCGCATGTTACGATTGAATAACAAACGTTCACTAAAAATGGATAGCGTATTTGTTATAGCATTGTTTACCATGTTTGCTATCACGGCGTTCCTACTGATTCTCATTGGAGCAAAGCAATATCAGCACACAGCGGATGCCATGGATGCAAACTATGAAAGCCGTACTATTTCCTCTTATCTGACGGAAAAAATACGTCAAAATGATAACTCTGGAAAGGTATACATTTCAAAACTAGATGGTCTTGATGCTTTAGCCATCGAAACCACCCAAAATGATATAACCTATGTTACCTACATTTATTATTATAAAGATGCATTGCGTGAAATCGTGGTAAATGAATCTTCGGTATTCTCTCTTGAAACCGGTCAAGAGATTATTAAAACCGGTGGATTTGCTGCTGAAATGGTGGATGATGATTTAATTAAAATCACCATAACTACTAATGCAAACAATTCACAAACTTTATATTTACCTATTCACAGTAATGCCGGAAAGGAGCAGACATGATGCGTTATGAACGTACAAACTCCAGTATGTTCCTTATGGAAATTATCATAAACATTCTGCTCTTTAGTATTCTTTGTGTTTGCAGTTTGCAGTTTTTTATAAAAGCGCTAAACCTTTCCGAAGATACGACTACTCTTCATCATGCAGTAAGTGCCTGCAACAATGTTGCCGCCATTTACGAAACTGGTGATGGTACCATGAATGACATTTGGGAAACATATCCTTATGCGATTCGCATAGATGGACAGATTATGATTTACTTAGATGAAAATTATGAGGAATGTTCTAGAGAAGAAGGTATCTACTGTATCGTGGTAAACGAATGCAATAATGAGTTTCCTTCCGTTGAAATTTCTTTTCACGAAATTGAAGGCGAGGCTTATTATTCTATAAACGCCTACTACTACCAGCCACTTACTCCTTCTACGGTAAGTGCAACTGGAGAGGAGGTATCGGTTAATGAGTAAACGCGAAAAAAAATCCGCACCTAGTTTTTCGAACTTTGGTTTTTCTACTATATTATTAGCATTCGTTATGATATGTATCGTTACCATATCAGCACTCTCACTATTAACTGCCAATTCAGACTATAAACTTAGTCAAAAAGTGGCACAAAAAAATAGTGACTACTATCTTGCTGAAGGAACCGCATACAAGTATCTATACGAAATAGATGAACTTTTAGCGAAGGCATATGATTCTTCCGTTTCCAGGTCCGATTACTATTCTAAAGCAGAAGAAGCACTAAATGCCTTGGACTATGGAACATATGAAATATATCGCAGCACCACTGGGAAATATACCTACATTGTGCCTATTTCAGACAACCAAACTTTACGTGTTGTACTTTTGATTTCATATCCAGAAAATAATGAGGAGACTTTTATTGAAATTGAAACCTGGCAATCGGAATATGAAATCCAAGTTCCAGAGGAAGAATATCTCGATCTTATGGACTAATATAACCGATACGGATAAATAGAAAGGATATATAAAATGGACGTTAAAAACATATTGGCTCAGGCCACAGAAAATGGAGCATCTGACATCTTCGTGATTGCAGGTAGACCAATTACCTATAAAAAACGCGGACAAATGGAAAGTTTAAATGAAGAGAAACTTATGCCTCCAGAAACGTATGAATTTGTTAGTGGTATCTATACGCTAGCATCAAGAGATATTACACATTTTGACAAAACTGGAGATGACGATTTCTCCTTTGCCATTCCTGGTATCTCACGATTCCGTGTAAGTACCTATAAACAACGTGGTACCTTCTCTGCAGTTATCCGTGTTATTGGGTTCAATCTTCCAAAACCAGGAGAGTTGGGTATTCCAGAAAGTGTTATGAACCTTGCTAGTACCAATAGTGGTATGATTTTGGTAACTGGACCTGCTGGAAGTGGTAAATCTACTACTCTTTCTTGTTTAATTGATAAAATCAACACAGAACGTGAAGAACATATCATTACTTTGGAAGATCCATTGGAATTTTTACATCGTCATAAAAAATCCATTGTATCTCAGCGTGAAATTTCAACCGATACAGAAAGTTATTTAACTGCTCTTCGTGCTGCGCTTCGTCAAAGTCCAGACGTAATCTTACTAGGAGAAATGCGTGACTACGAAACGATCAACACAGCAGTTACAGGTGCTGAAACTGGACATGTAATCTTCTCATCTTTACACACACTCGGTGCAGCAAATACCATTGATCGTATCATCGATGCATTTCCTGCGTCACAGCAGCACCAGATTTGTATTCAGTTGGCTGCAGTACTTCAGGCCGTAGTAAGTCAGAAACTTTTACCAACCATAGACGGTAAGATGGTTCCTGCTTTTGAAATCATGGTATTGACACCTGCTATCCGAAACCTTATTCGTGAACGTAAAGTACATCAGATTGATGGTATTATCTATACCTCATCTAACGAAAGTATGATTTCGATGGATACTAGTATTTATAACCTCTTTAAAGCTGGAGTAATCACAAAACACACTGCTATTTCAGAAGCAGT
>CAZDAP010000063.1:0-7293 GCA_964503585.1 uncultured Lachnobacterium sp.
CCATTCCTCCGCTTTCTCTTCCGCCGTAGAAAGCATTCGGTGTGCTTCTTCTGTTTTCATCTCTTTTCGAAGTTTATCTGAGGTTTTCTTTGCTTCCTTCAAAAGTTTATCAATCCCTCTTTGCTTTTCCTCTTCCGTAAGCACCAACTCGCAAGCAGGATAAATGCGTATCTCATCTATATTTTCAATGGATTTTTGACTTTCCGTATCAAAGGTACGAATCGTATCAATTTCGTCGCCCCACATTTCGATACGAATTGGATTCTCTTCTGTTAAAGGAAAAATATCCAAAATCCCACCTCGGATAGCAAACTGCCCCATGGTTTCAACCTGATATTCTTTTTCATAGCCCATGCGAACCAGCTGCGCTTTTACCTCATCCAAAGAAATTTCATCTCCTGGTGCAAAGGTCAGCACCGATTGCCAAATTTTCTCTGGCGGAGCCTGGGTATTCATCAGTGCATCAAAGGTGGTAATCACCGTTACCTTTTCTTTTTCATGGATGGCTTTTAAGGCACGAATTCGTTCGGATGTTAACACATTGCCTCGAATATCTGCCTGATAAAACAAAACATCTTTCGCAGGATAATATACCACCTCTGGATCAAAGAAACGGTACTCTTCATATAACTCTTTTGCTTTTTGCTCATAAAAAGTAACGATGATATTATTTTTCATACCATCGCTACATGCATACATCATATGTGGTTTCTGTGCATCCATACACCCTGTAATGGAATACAATCCTTTTTCTTTGTTTGCCTGTTTTAACAGATCCACAAAACCGCTTAATTGTTTCAAAGGTTCTACAAATGTTTTCACGTTCTACCCCTGCTTCTTTGCATTATAATCATTCATCGCTTTATCCACTTCACCCTGTGCCATTAACACTGCTGCCTGACAAATATTTGGCATGGTTTCTTTTAAGTTTACTTGATCTTCCTCTGAAAAATGACCTAAAACATAATCTGCCAAATCCCATCCGCTTGGTTTTTCGCCCACACCAATTTTGATTCGCATAAAATTCTGTGTACCAGCATGAGAGATAATACTCTTAATTCCATTATGTCCACCAGCACTGCCTTTTTTTCGTATACGAATATTTCCTGGTGCCAGACTAATGTCATCATACATAATCAGCATCTCTTCTTCTGGGTCCAATTTATAAAAATCCAATACCTCTCTTACACTTTCGCCACTAAGATTCATGTATGTCTGAGGCTTGACTAAAATCACTTTTACGCCCTCGATATATCCACTTCCGCAAATGGCCTTATGCTTTTTTTCTGTAATCTGAATTCCGTATTTCTCAGCAAGCGCATCAATGGCTAAAAATCCAGCATTGTGTCTTGTATTTTCATATTTTTTTCCTGGGTTTCCTAAACCAACAATTACAAACATATATTACTCCCTAAAAAAGGGGCCGTTACAATGACAGCCCCCGAATTGTTATTATTATATACAACCACTACTTATTTTTCAATTTCTTCTTGATATTTTTCCAAAATCAATTTCTGTAAATTCTCTCTTGTAGAAGAATTAATTGGATGTGCTATATCACGATACTCTCCATCATTAGACTTACGACTTGGCATAGCAATGAATAGCCCCTTTTCTCCTTCGATAATCTTGATGTCATGAATCACAAATTCATTATCAATCGTAATCGAAACAACTGCTTTCATCTTACCTTCTTTTTCCACTTTGCGAATACGTACATCTGTTATCTGCATATACAAGCCCCCTTTGCTGCTACGTTATCAAACCCGTAATCTTACTATACATTATATGTAATTTAATTATAACACATTAATTTTTTTCCACAACCTCTTTCTGTTTGCAAAAGCGTACTTTCGCTGTATAATATAAGAGTAATGAAAATATAGATACAGGAAGGTATTTTTATGTATACTTTAAATTTTAACGAACCAATCCATGTACATTTCATGGGTATTGGCGGAATCAGTATGAGCGGTTTGGCTGAGATTCTTCTTCGCGAAGGATTCACCATCAGCGGTTCCGATATGAAAGAATCCGCCCTCACGAAACAATTAGAAGAAAAAGGTGTAAAGGTATATTACGGACAGGTAGCCTCCAATATCTCTTCTGATATGGATTTAGTTGTTTACACAGCTGCTATCCGCGAAGATAATGAAGAATGGATTGCTGCAAAGAACGCAAACATCCCTATGCTTACCCGTGCGGAACTTTTGGGACAGATTATGGATAACTATGCAAAATCCATCGCTGTATCTGGAACCCATGGAAAAACAACAACAACTTCTATGATTAGTCAGGTCCTTTTAGAGGCAAACACAGATCCAACCATCACTGTAGGGGGTATTTTATCTGCCATTGATGGCAACCTGCGAGTGGGACGATCAGAAGTATTTATCTCAGAAGCATGTGAATACACCAATAGTTTTTTAAATTTCCGTCCAAAATACAGCATTATCTTAAATGTAGAAGCAGAACACTTGGATTTCTTTAAAGACTTAGAAGATGTTCGTAATTCTTTTAAGAAATTTGCTGCAAACACACGTCCAGAAGGTGCTACCATTATTAATGGTGAAATTGAAAACTATGAAGAACTTGTGGCAGGTCTTCCTCATCAGGTACTTACATACGGTTTTGACTCACGCTTTGATTTCTATGCAGAAGATATTCGCTTTGACGAAAGAGCATGTGGTATTTTCACCGCTATGCATCAAGGAAAAGAAATCATGAAAGTGCATTTAAACGTACCAGGTATGCATAATGTATCCAATGCACTTGCTACCATTGCACTTGCAACACTCATGGAACTTCCAACCGAAGAAGTTATTGTGGGACTACGTAAATTTGGTGGTGCAAATCGTCGTTTCCAGTACAAAGGCGAAGTCGATGGTATCACGATCATTGATGACTATGCACATCATCCAACAGAGATTCAGGCTACTTTGGATGCGGCTGCAAACTATGAGCATAAACGCCTTGTACTTGTATTCCAACCACATACTTACACTAGAACTCAGGCTTTCTTAAAGGAATTTGCAGATGTTCTTTCTCAGGCAGATGTTTTAGTTTTAGCAGAAATCTATGCTGCACGTGAAAAAAACACCATCGGAATCAGCTCAAAAGACATTCTGGAATTGGTAAAAGAAAAGGGAACCGAATGCTATTATTTCCCTTCATTTGAAGAAATTGAAAAATTTTTATTAAAAAATTGTATGAACGGCGACTTGTTGATAACTATGGGCGCTGGAAACGTTGTAGAAATTGGGGAATCTTTATTAGGAAACTAGTTGTCCACATTATCCACATTGAGATGGGGTATTTTATCCCATCCTAATGTGGATTTTTTTACCTTTGAAAAATGCACGAAAATCAAGCATTTTTTACATTTTATCCACCTTATCCACAATTTTCACAAAACCCGAAAACCCTTGATTTTACTAGGTTTGTGGCATTTTTTGCTCTTCCATTTTCATTTTTCTTATGTTATACTGTGAGCACTCCCGCAAGGGACGCCTATGGTGTAACGAGAGAGGATTTAGTAATGTCAAAGATTCAGTTGAAAAGTGATTATCCACACAATCACATTAGTGTGCCACGTGTGTTTATCGATAAATATATGGCAGATGCCAACGGAGAATTTGTAAAAGTATATTTGTTTTTATTGCGCTGTATGGGCTCTTCTGCCACATCAGATTGCTCCATTTCTGCTATTGCAGACCATTTCAATTACACAGAGAAAGATATTTTGCGTGCATTGAAATATTGGGAAAAAGTTGGTGTGCTCAGCATTGAATTAAATAACGAAAATCAATTGACTGGTTTATGCTTTAAAGACTTAACCGGTGGTGTTCAGCATCAGCCTGAAACTATCACAGAGGTTTCCTCTACCGAAACCATGGAAGCGTCTGCACCTAAAGCAAAACCTGCCACGAAGGCTAAGAAATCTACTTCTAGCAAAAAACGTGAATACACATTGGATGAAGTAAAAGAGTTTTATAGTAATGACGAGGTAACTGAACTTCTGTTCATTATCGAAACTTATTTGAAGCACCCACTCAGTTCCACTGAAATGAATACCATCTTTTATTGGTATGATGGACTAAAATTCCCTGGAGAAGTGATTGAATACTTGGTAGAATATTGTATTACCAATGGTCACTCCAGCCTTCGCTATATGGACAAGGTTGCCCTTGGCTGGGCAGAAGACGGTATTGATACCATTGAAAAGGCAAAGGATCATGTCTCTATTCGTTCGAAAGCCTACTATAGTATCATGAAAGCATTCGGCATCAGCGGACGTAATCTTGCAGATTCTGAAATGACTTTTGTCAGCAAATGGTCAAAGGAATATGGATTCGATATCGATTTGATTCAGGAAGCTTGCAAACGTACGATTTCTGCAACACAAAAACCAAGTTTCGAATATGCTGACAGCATTTTAACAAACTGGTATAATAATCATGTACATAACTTAAAGGATGTTGCTTCTTTAGATGAAGTATTTAACAAAAACAAACGCACTACCACCTCTAACCAAAGCAACACAACCGTAAAGCGCAACAAATTTAACAACTTCCATCAGCGTAAATATGATGAAGATGAATACGAAAAATTGTTGCTGACTACAAAAGTTCAGTAATTCTATTTCTGGAGGAATATATGGCATTAAGTAATGCACAATATGATGAAATCATGCGCGGCTACCAAAACCGTCAGCTTCGCAATAGACGTCTTACCCAAGAACGAATGGATGAGGTCTATAAAAAAGCACCACAATTAAAAACCATTCAGGATGATATTGCATCCGCCTCTGTGGAAGCCGCTCGCAATAAATTAGAAGACAATATCCAAGGTTATGAGGACGCCAAAGCAAAAGTGAATGCTTTAAAAGCCCAAAAAGAAACACTCCTCAAAACACTTGGTGTTACAAATGATTATTTTGAACCTATTTATACTTGCAAAAACTGCAAGGACACTGGCTATGTAAACGGAGAAAAATGCCATTGCTTCAAACAGGCAACGATTAATGTGGTATATTCTCAATCAAATATCAAAGACATTCTGGAAAGAGAGAATTTTTCTACCTTCTCTTACCAATACTATTCAGATGAAGAGATAAATCCAGTAACAAAATTATCTTCTTTAGAAACGGTACATTGTGCTGTGAATGAATGTAAACATTTTATAGATGACTTTGATCACAAGCCAAAGAATTTGTTTTTTTATGGTGATACTGGAGTTGGAAAAACTTTTCTTTCTAACTGCGTAGCAAAGGAATTATTGGAAAAAGGTTATTCTGTAATTTACTTTACAGCCTTCCAATTATTTGATATATTGAGCAAAGGTGTGTTTAACAAAGATGCAGATGCAATTGCAGCACACCAAAATATTTTTGATTGTGATTTGTTAATCATTGATGACCTTGGCACAGAACTTGCCAATGCCTTTACATCTTCACAATTGTTTTTATGTGTAAATGAGCGTATTCTTCGTCAAAAATCTACCATTATTTCTACAAATTTAAATATGAGTGAAATGGTGGAACTTTATTCCGAACGTACCTCATCAAGAATTACCAGTAACTATACCGTCATTAAATTATTTGGTGACGATATACGCATTCAAAAAAGAAGAATGCAATAAAACTATAAACCTTTACTTTATGGAGGACATCATGCCAAACGATGAAAGAATTCTAGAAACAATACCTAATGGTATCGTTGGACTTATTCCAACAAAAAGCTGTACTGAATTAGGTTCCAAAGTAGACCAATATTTAACTACTTGGAGAGAAAACCGCGAACACCAGCATAAACACGATGCTGCATTCAAGGATTATCACAAGGAAAGTTATGTTATTCCTGTTTCAAATCCAAGATTCGGTTCTGGTGAAGCAAAATGTGTAATCAATAAATCCATCCGTGGTCTTGACTTATACATTTTGGTTGACGTAACAAACTGGAGTCTCACATATAAACTCTGTGGCCACGAAAACCACATGTCTCCAGATGATCACTATGCAGATTTAAAACGTATTATCGCAGCTTGTGGTGGTAAGGCAAGAAGAATCACTGTTATTATGCCTTTCCTTTATGAAAGCCGTCAGCATAAACGTTCATCTCGTGAATCTCTTGACTGTGCATTAGCACTTCAGGAATTAGTAAGCATGGGTGTAGACAATATTATTACTTTTGATGCTCATGACCCACGTGTACAGAACGCAATTCCACTTCGTGGTGGTTTTGAATCTGTTCAGCCAGTTTACCAGTTCATTAAGGGTATGCTTACAAATGTAAAAGATTTACAGATTGATCCAGAACATTTAATGGTAATCTCACCAGATGAAGGCGCTACTGGCCGTGCAATCTACATGGCAAACATCCTTGGTGTAGACATGGGTATGTTCTACAAACGTCGTGACTATACAAAGATTGTAGATGGACGTAACCCAATCGTTGCCCATGAATTTTTAGGACAGGATTTAAATGGAAAAGACGTAATTATTCTTGATGACATGATTTCTTCTGGCGAAAGTATGATTGATACAGCCAAAGAATTGAAAAAACGTAACGCAAATCGTATCTTCGTATGTTCTACATTCGGTCTTTTCACAAATGGTCTCACATCATTTGATAAAGCGTATGAAGAAGGTTTAATCTACCGTGTGGTAACAACAAACTTAACATACCAGACACCTGATTTACTTTCACGTGAATACTACATCAATTGTGATATGAGTAAATACATCGCTTACATCATCGATACATTAAATCATGATGCATCTATCAGCGATTTATTAAATCCATATGACAGATGTCAGAAGATTATCACAAAATACAAAGCAGATCCATATTCTGTATAATCAATAAAATCAAAAATAGGGGCTGTTGCAACAGCCCCTATTTTTATGATTTGGTTGAACCATTTTCTTGCATCAATTCTTCAAATACTTCTGGTACCACTGGACGAGAATAATAATAACCTTGCAAACTACAATCTTCAAACTGACGAAGGAATTCTACTTGGGAAAGTATTTCTACGCCCTCTACAACCACCTTCAATTCCAATGTATGTGCCATATCAATTAAAGCCTTTAAAATCTTTTGACCTTTTTCCTGATTTCCATCCAAGAATCTTAAATCCATTTTGATGATATCGAGGGGCATCTCTTTTAACATATTAAGAGATGAGTATCCGCTTCCAAAATCATCCATAGCAATCTTAAATCCAATTGCCTGTAATTCTCGAACTTTATCATAGATTGTATCTGGATCTTCTCCACAAATAGATTCTGTG
>CAZDAP010000064.1:0-7225 GCA_964503585.1 uncultured Lachnobacterium sp.
AAGAGATTCCAAGACATTTGTTTGAAATCCCTATTCAGGCAGCAGTTGGTGGCAAAATTATTGCCCGTGAAACGGTAAAAGCTATGAGAAAAGACGTTCTTGCAAAATGTTACGGTGGTGACATTTCTCGTAAGAGAAAACTTCTGGAAAAACAGAAGGAAGGTAAGAAACGTATGCGTCAGGTGGGCAATGTAGAGATTCCACAAGAAGCATTTATGAGTGTTCTGAAGTTAGATGAAGATTAGAAAATGTTTTATGAAAGAAAAGGCTTGTTTATAAAATGAGCCTTTTTGAAATATAGGGAGAGGAGATTTGTATGAAAAATTTAGAATTATATATTCATATTCCATTTTGTTTTAAAAAATGTGCATATTGTGATTTCCTGTCCTTTACCTGTGATGAAAAGACACAGATTGCGTATGCAGATGCATTGATTCGAGAAATTGAGTTTTATGCACCATTGATGAAAGATTATTTAGTCAGTACGATTTTTATTGGTGGTGGTACTCCAACCTGGCTGGATGAAAATAAGATGGTAGAGATCTTGGATACCATTTACACTTATTTCAATATTTCTCCAGAAGCAGAGGTAACCATGGAGTGTAATCCAGGCACTGTCACCGCAGGAAAACTGGAAAAATATCGCAAAGCAGGAGTAAATCGTCTCAGCATTGGTTTACAGTCTGCGGATGATGAGGAGTTAGAACTTTTAGGACGTATTCATACCTTTGAGAAGTTTTTGAAAACCTACGAGATGGCTTTAAATGCAGGTTTTGTCAATATGAATGTGGATTTGATTAGTGGTATTCCATATCAGACTGGTGAAAAATTTTTGCATACATTACAAAAGGTGGTGCGTTTAAAACCAAGTCATATTTCGGTATATTCTCTGATTATTGAAAAAGGAACACCTTTCTATGAAACCTATAAATTTGATGCGGTAAAACAGGAAGCAGGTATGCAGACAGAAATGTTACCAACAGAGGATGAAGTATATCGCATCACAAAACTAACCCAGCAGTATCTAGCGAATGCAGGATACGAGCAGTACGAAATTTCAAATTTCGCAAAACCAGGTTTTGCCTGTGATCATAACATCGGTTATTGGACCAGAGAAAATTATCTGGGATTGGGACTTGGTGCAGCCTCTTTGGTGGAAAATGTCCGTTATACCAATACAACAGATTTAGACGAATACATAAAGAATTCGAAAAAGATAGAAATTCTTTCCTTCCAGCAGCCAGATGGCACGGTTGAAAATGGAACCAATCTTCACATTGCAGCAGACGTAGTGTCACGCAAAGCCCAAATGGAAGAATTCATGTTCCTCGGACTTCGTATGAAAAAAGGTGTGACCCGCGCAAGATTTCAGGAAACCTTTGGGATTCCAATAGAAGCAGTCTATAAGGCTGCTCTGGATCGTTTAAAGGGACAAGGACTTCTGGAAGTGAGTGCAGGAAATATCAGATTAACAGAAAAAGGACAGGATTTGTCCAACTATGCATTAGCGCAGTTCTTATTATGATTGCGATTTAGCCCACTAGTGAGAAACTTTTCTCACTAGTGAGTTCAATCGTAATATTATTTTGTTAAAAGTAACATAATGTCATTGGATCTCTTTACGAATTTTGCCATTGCCTCAGTAGAAAGTGGCTGATTGCTAAGAAGTGCTAAATCGTAAAGCTGTTCAGCAAACATTGGTACATGTTCACTGTCTTTGTTTTCTATAATGTACTGAACTAAAGCGTTGTTTGCATTAAGAGTAAGTGTCTGGTCAGCAGCAAACATGCTCATGTCCATGCCGCCCATACCGTTCATAGCATACATTTTCATCATATCCTGCATACGACGACCTTCTTCCGAAAGTGTGATCACAGAAGCGATACCGTCATTTTTGAGTTTTTCTACTTTTACAGTAAGACGGTCTTTGTTTAAAGCGTTTTTAAATACTTCAGAAAGTGTATCAGTGATTTCTGTTAAATCTTCTGTTGTATCGTCTTTTAAGGAATCTGTAAGGTCTGCGTCGATTCTCATGAAACGATAGTTTTCATTTCTCATTTCTAATTGAGAGATGAAAGAGGTATCAATGTTGTGGTTAAGAATTACAGCATTCATGCCCTGTTCTTTGAAAAGAGTGATGTACTGTCCCTGCTGGTTGATATCTGTTACATAGTAAACAGTCTTTCTTTCATCTTTGATGTCATCTGCAGTTGTAATATCATCCGTTTCGTCTGTTACGACTTCTGCTTCAACCGCATTACCATTTTCATCGGTTGCTGTTTCTGTAGTTTCTTCTTTTTCTACAGGTGCTAATAATTCAGGCAATGTCTGGTATTTATCATTGATATCTTTGAAAAGGATATAGTTATTCATCTTGTCGCAGAATTTTTCGTCTTTTAAGCAGCCAAATTTGATGAATGGGCTGATATCATCCCAATATTTTTCGTATGCTTCTTTTTCTGTCTTGCACATACCGATAAGTTTATCTGCCACTTTTTTGGTAATGTATTCAGAGATTTTCTTTACAAATCCGTCATTCTGTAATGCACTACGTGATACGTTCAGTGGTAAGTCTGGACAGTCGATGACACCCTTTAATAACATAAGGAATTCAGGAATTACTTCTTTGATGTTATCTGCGATAAATACCTGATTGTTGTAAAGTTTGATGGTTCCTTCGATGGAATCATACTCGGTATTGATCTTAGGGAAGTAAAGAATACCCTTTAAGTTGAATGGGTAATCCATATTTAAATGAATCCAGAAGAGTGGTTCTTTATAATCCATAAATACATTGCGATAGAAGGCTTTGTAGTCTTCGTCGGTACATTCATTTGGATTCTTTGTCCATAATGGTTTTGTTTCATTTAATGGAACTGGACGTTTTACAATTTTGCATTTGTCTTTTGCAGGAGAAACTTCAACGATTTCTTTTGTTCCATCTTCGTTTTCTTTTTCTTCTGTTTTTGCAGCTTCGTGGATTTCTTCTACGACTTCGTCTGTATCTAACACATCTGCTTTATCGATAGTTTCATATTCCACTTCAGCGTTAGCCTTAGAAAGATAAATCTCAGTTGGCATGAAAGAGCAGTATTTCTGAATTACTTCGCGTGCTCTGTATTCGTTAGCAAATTCTAAACAATCTTCATTTAAGTAAAGTGTGATTTCTGTACCAACACCAACTTTATCGCCATCTGTCATGTCGAATTCAGTACCGCCGTCACATGACCAGTGAACAGGTGTTGCACCTTCTTGGTAAGAAAGTGTATCGATAGTCACTTCATCTGCTACCATAAATGCAGAGTAGAAGCCAAGACCAAAGTGACCGATGATCTGGTCGTCGTTGGATTTGTCTTTGTATTTTTCAATAAAGTCTGTAGCACCAGAGAATGCAATCTGGTTGATATATTCTTCTACTTCATCAGCAGTCATACCAAGACCATTGTCGATAACCTTGATAGTTTTATCTTCTGGACTAACAATAACTTGAATTTTTGCTTTGTAATCATTTGGAAGAGAATATTCTCCCATCATATCTAATTTTTTCAGTTTCGTGATTGCGTCGCAACCATTTGAAATTAATTCGCGATAAAAAATGTCATGGTCTGAATATAACCATTTTTTAATAATAGGAAATAGATTTTCGCTGTCGATAGACAGGCTTCCATGTTTGTTTGCCATATTTGTAGTACTCCTTTTCTTGTTTTTAAATTCTTGACGAAAAGTAAGAATTTGTCATCTGTAGAAGATGATAAACTTCTTAAAATTAAAAGTCAATAGAAATTTAGCACTCTTTTCAATAGAGTGCTAACAAAAACGCAGAAAACCAGCAAAATCAAGGGTTTGCACAATTCTTAAATCTTTATAAACTGTTTGTTTTATAGACAAATATAAGGGGCTATGGTAGAATAAATATCATATACTTATGGAATAGATATAAGTATAAAAAATAAAGTAGGGAGAATTTAATGATGAAAAAATTAGTAGCATTATTACTCATGACAGCAATGATGTTTACATGTGTAGCATGTGGTGGTAACGCAGGAGATGCAGGAAACGCAGATAGCGGTGCAACAAAGGTAGAAATTACAGATGCAAACGAAATTCTTACAAAAGTTTGGACTGAGTATACAACCTCTGGATCAGAAGATATTCAGTTTCCAATTGTTGGTGGAAACATTGAAAATATGATTATGGATACTCCTGCAAAATATGATTTAAGTATTGAGTATGCTCAGGATACATTGGTAACTTCGTATTGTATTCCAGAAGCGTCTATTGCCATGACAGACGATATCGCAACTATGATGAATATGATGATGGCAAATAACTTTACTTGTGCAGCCTACCATGTAACAGATGCAGCAAATGTAGAAAAAGTGGTATCCAGCATTGAAGAAGCAACATTAAATAATCAGTGGATGTGTGGTTTTCCAGAAAAACTCATCATCGTAACTGTAGGTGAAGATTATGTAGTATCTGCATTTGGTAATGCGCAGATTATTACTACATTTGAAAAAGCAATGTTGACTGTTTATGGAGAAGCAGCAGTAGTCTCTGTAGAGGAAAGTTTAGCAGAATAATTATGTTATTTTCAAGTATACCGTTTTTATATTATTTTTTACCGGTGGTACTAATTGCATATTATCTGGCGCCGAAGTCAGCAAAAAACATGGTCTTGCTTTTAGCAAGCCTTGTTTTTTATGGGTGGGGTGAACCCACTTATGTCTTTTTGATGATGGCGTCCATTGGAGTGGGTTATGTATTTGGTATTGTGATAGAAAAATTGAGACAGGGAAAATTTCAGAATACATGCTGGGCAAAAGTAAGCATGATAATAGCAGTAGGCATTAGTTTGGGATTTCTAGGATATTTTAAATATGCCAACTTCTTTATCACAAACTTTAATATAGCCACAGGAATGAATATATCCCTTTTAAAAGTTGTATTACCAATTGGCATTAGTTTCTACACCTTCCAACTGATAAGTTATATCATGGATGTGTATTGGGGGAAAGTGCCAGCACAGAAGAATCTCATTACATTAGCGACCTATATTACGATGTTTCCACAATTGATTGCAGGCCCTATCGTTCGATATTCTGATGTGGAAAAACAGTTACAGGAAAGAGAGATTACGTTTGAAAAGATTGCCTATGGTATTCGCCGTTTTACGCTTGGATTGGGAAAGAAAATTCTGATTGCAAACGTACTAGGAGAATTTTGTGCAGATTTTAAAGCAACGGATGAAAAATCGATGCTGTTTTTCTGGGCATATGCTGTGGCGGTATCCTTACAGATTTATTTTGACTTTTCGGGATACAGTGATATGGCGATTGGTTTGGGTAGTATGCTTGGATTTCATTTTATGGAAAACTTCAATTATCCATTTATTTCAAAGAGTGCAACAGAGTTTTGGCGCAGATGGCATATGTCTCTTGGCACATGGTTCCGAGACTATGTATATATTCCATTAGGCGGAAGCCGTTGTTCCAAGGTGAGAACTCTGTTAAATATTTTTATTGTTTGGATGCTTACAGGCTTATGGCATGGTGCAGAATGGACTTTTGTGGTTTGGGGACTTTACTTTGGTATTCTTCTTATGCTGGAAAAGACGGTACTTTTGAATTGGTTAGAAAAGATACCAATGGTTGGGCATGTATATATTTTACTTCTTGGCATCATTAGTTTTGTGATTTTTGATGCGGGAAGTTTGACAGAGGCGGTAGAGCATATTGTAGCCATGTTTGGCGGCAGCGGGTTCCCAATGGTAACAGGGGTGACCAGTTATTATATGAGTAGTTATTTTATCATTTTTGTGATTGCAATTATCGGTGCAACACCACTTCCAAAGAAACTATTTGAAAAAATATCTGCATCTAAGATGGGAGGAAAAATCCTTTCCGTCATAGAACCTTTGGTGATGATTTTGATTATCGTAGTAGCAACTGGTTATTTGGTGGATGGTTCCTTTAACCCATTCTTGTATTTTCGATTTTAGGAGGGCATGATGGATAACAAAAATAAAAGCATGATGTACTCCTTAGTAGTAGGTATCTTATTTTTGGGATTAACATTGTGTGTTTGGTTAAAACCAGCAGATGATTTTTCCGCTACAGAGCGAAGAGTATTGAATCAGTTTCCAGAATTATCTTTAGAAACAATTTTCAATGGTAAATTCATGACGGAATTTGAGGAATATACGTTAGATCAGTTTCCACTTCGTGATGGATTTCGTGGTGTCAAGGCACTTACACATTTTTATGTATTCGGCCAGACAGATAATAACGATGTGTATATGGTAGATGGTTATGTGAGTAAGTTAGACTATCCATTGTCGCAAAATGCTATGGACAAGGCGGTAAGAAAATTTACATCTATATATAATACCTATATCAAAGGCACAGATGCGAATGTTTATACTGCTTGGATTCCAGATAAAAACTATTTTCTCGCAGAAGAAAACGGATATCTCGCTTATGATTATGAAAAAATGTATAGGTATCTAAATGAAAACCTAGATTTTGCTACCAATATAGAAATACGAGATTTACTTTCTATAGAGGATTATTATCGTACAGATACCCATTGGAAGCAGGAAACTATTTTGGATGTGGCACAACATCTCGGTAGTAGTATGGGTGTGGATTTGCAAGCGGAATATAAATCTGTTTCCCTGGATACACCATTTTATGGTGTGTATTATGGACAGTTGGCGCTTCCTGTAGAACCAGATCAAATAACTTATTTAGACCATGAGATGTTTACGGATTGTACCATAATCAACCATGAAACTCGAAAAGAAATTCCAATGTATGATATGGAATTGGCAACAGGCAGAGATCCATATGAAATGTATTTGTCAGGCTCCATATCTGTAATCACCATTGAGAATCCAAGTGCGACTACGGATAAGGAATTGGTAATCTTTCGTGATTCCTTTGGTAGTAGTCTTGCTCCACTTCTAGTGGAAGGATATAGCAAGATTACACTAATTGATGCCCGTTATATCAATGAGTTAATGATAGGAAAGTTCGTAGAATTTACAAATCAGGATGTATTGTTCTTATATAGTACGGGCGTGTTGAATAACCAGACGGCGTTTTAATTAATATAAATAAAAGACCTTTAGAATTAGATTTGTTTCTAATGCTAGAGGTCTTATTTTTGTGTGTCTATTTCGTCGGATAAACGTTTCATTTTGCGCAATGCATCCAGATAATCA
>CAZDAP010000065.1:0-7143 GCA_964503585.1 uncultured Lachnobacterium sp.
AGAGATGTCTTCCATCATAGGGATATCATCTAATCCAAGAGTTTCTACTTCACTTAATAACTCGCTTGTTTCTGCAATTAAATCTTCTAAAGAAGTTTCTACTGGAGCATTTTCTACTGGAGTAACTTCTACTGGAACAGTTTCCATCTGTGGTGCATAAGCAACTGGTGCTGGCATAACTACTTTTGTTCCGTTCATGATTGCCTGATTCAAACGAAGTTCTGTATCCTTTAACTGAACAATCAAATCCTGTATCTTCATATCTGTCTGGGTACCCATATCAGATAATTTTAATCGCTGTTCTTTTGAAAGACTAGTAAATTTTGTATTCTGTGTTTCCTCTACTTCATCTAATCTTTCCAAAACCTGATCATTCGAATTAATGATAGCATCTGCGTTTTCCTTACTACGATTAATAATGACTTTTGCGATACCCTTTTGTGCATTGATGATTTCCTCGGCTGGAACTTTCGAACTTTCCTGCAGTTCATTCAATTTCTCTTCAATTTCATCAAAACTTTTCTTCAACATAATATAAGAAGCTTTTTCAGATTTATAAAGATTCTCAAAATGCTCGTTTCTCTTTGCTTCTTTTATTTCATTGAACGTCATAAAAGCATTTATCATGACATAGACTGCCACTAATGCCACAACCGCCAATATAATTATTGGAAAATAACTTTCATTGAAATTAATCATCAAATACATTTCAGCAAACAAAATAACTGTTAACACAAGAACTGAAATAATAATTTGAAGCTTTGATTGTTTTTCCTTTGTATTATTCATATCTAATTTCTCCCCCTAGATAATTTTTCTATTAAAATGCACCTAACTGGATTCGAACCAGCGGCCTACCGCTTAGGAGGCGGTCGCTCTATCCTACTGAGCTATAGATGCAAATATTAAAGACATACCGTTCCCTGCATCCAAATACTTCCTTTGAATCTTCGTCCAACGGCCGGTTCACCCAACAAATCTTCTTTATTTATTGTAACACTAAATATTATATCATTACATTCTATTTTCATAGAATACATTTTTTCACCAGACAAAGAATTTGTTATCTCTTCTACTTCCAATATCTCACCTAGTACGCAATACTGATCACTTTCGATGCCATATGGCATAAAAGAAGAATTCACTATTGAAAATACATCCTCTTTTCGAATTCTCTTGGATATTAAATTATATGTATCCATATCTTCTAAAGTCAAATTTTCGATTGCTTCTTCATTTCCTTCTCTTGCTTCTGCAATCAAACGATTTCTCTTTTCACTCTTATTATCAGCGGTTTGTTTTTCTAAAACCTTCTGATGAATTGGAAGAATAATTTTTCCATCTACTGATAATGCGGATAACCATGCACCATGTAGACCTTTCACATAAATATTATTCCGATGCTCTGATAAGAAATCTGCCACATTCTGTAAATAGAAGATAAGAGTAACTCCAAGTCTCATTTCATCACAGACACCTGCGTAAGATTCTTTCTCAGCATGCTTTTCAATATCGATTTGTTCATGGGTTGAAATTTCATTAGATAAGGCAAATGGAAAATAATAATCCATACAAAATACATCGTTTTCATCATAGGAACCACGAACTGTAATACCCACATCACTAGCATACATTTTTGAAAACTCCGCAAATTCATTTCCCTCTGAATCTCTTGTTACTTTTATTAAATCTGGTCTCTCTATAATTTCTTCCGTTATAATCTCTAGGTCCTTTTTCTTAATATTAGAAAAACCGACTGCTCTCAAAAACTTATGCACGCATTCTCTCCCAAACTAACTAATTATTTATTATAATAACATATTACATATAAAAAGAAAACATACTGTACTTTTTATAGTGCAGTATGTTTCATTTTTATTACTTGGATTTTTTTGCTGTTTCAAGTGCTTCTTTTTCTTCTTCCGATAATACAATAATAGCGTTACCACCAATTATCTCTTTTATGTAAGTATAGCATCCTTCTCTGCTGTGCACTGCATTCAACACAAATCCATCATCTGTCTCATTGAGGAGTGCTAATGAAAAACTTAACTTTCCACCCATTTCATTAAATGCATCATACTTCACCAATCCAACCTTTTGGAATGTGAATTTCATGTTGTTAAATAACTTTTGAATATTCTTTTCATTTACAGTATTCGCTTCTAATAATGCATCTACCTGATCTAATCTTTCTATTAATGTTTTCTCCAGATTTCTCGCATTCTTACCACTCATAAAAATTCGATAACGTTTTTTGAGTTGAGCAATCTGAACTACATTTACAATATATAAGATTAATAAAATAAGAGTGACTGCCACTAAGCCAATGATGATATAATCAGAATCAATTCCTAACATTTTTGAAATCATAATAATCTCCTAACTTTTCTTTTGATTATATAAGATATGCACTTTATCTCTGTACCGTACGAATTAAATCGATAATACGATCCAACTCATCCTGAGAATAGTATTCGATTTCTAACTTACCCTTTTTATCATCTTTTGGATTAATAAATACTTTGGTACCAAGAAGTGCTTTCATCTGTTCCTCCAAATCTCTGTATACAGCAAGAAGTTGTGGATCAATTTTATTTGTAGCACCAGGTGTATTTTCTTTTTCATTCTGTAAATTTTTAACTAATTTTTCAGTATCACGTACACTGAGTTTTTCATCAAAAATTCTCTGTGCAACTTCGTACTGTTTATCTTCATTTTCAATCGCTAGTAAAGCTCTGGCATGACCTGTTGTCAGCATTTCATCAATAAGCATCTGCTGAACTTTTTCATTTAATTTAAGAAGACGCATTGCGTTTGTTACAGCAGTTCTACTCTTAGAAACTCTCTCTGCTACTTCATCCTGTTTCAGGTTAAATTCTGTAAGAAGACGTTTGTATGCCTGCGCTTCTTCAATTGGATTTAAATCTTCACGCTGGATATTTTCAATCAAAGAAATTTCCATAATTTCCTGTTCTGTTAAGTTCTTAATAATAACAGGAACTTCTTTTACACCAGCCAACTTTGCTGCACGCCATCTTCTTTCACCAGCAATAATTTCATAATAATCAGGTCTCTCCTGAACCAAAAGTGGTTGAAGAACACCAAACTGTTTAATTGACTCTGATAATTCTAATAAAGCATCTTCATCAAATTTCTTACGTGGCTGTTCTCTATTTGGTTCTACTTTTGATATATTTATAAGAACCGCACCATTTTCTTTATCAGCAGTTGTTGATGCTACTGGCTTCTCAACTTTATTTGTAATTAATGAATCTAACCCTTTACCTAATCCACCTTTTTTAGCTGCCATGATTAATTAAATATCCTTTCTATCAATAATTTCCTGTGCAAGATTTCTATAACTTTCTGATCCAGCCGACTTTGCATCATACATATTGATTGGAATACCAAATGATGGAGCTTCAGCTAAACGGATATTTCTTGGAATCATTGTTTCATAAATCTTAGTATCCAGATTATTTTTAACGTTTTCAACTACCTGATTTGAGAGATTTGTTCTAACATCATACATTGTAAATACAACACCTTCGATTGATAACTTTGGATTCAATCTCTGCTGTACTAAATCGATTGTATGTATTAACTGGCTCAAACCTTCCAACGCATAGTATTCACACTGAATTGGAACAAGTACTGTATCAGCTGTTGTCATTGCATTAACAGTTAACATGTTCAATGAAGGTGGACAGTCAATAATAATAAAATCGTAATCATCTTTAATATAATCTACCGCTGTTTTTAAAATATACTCTTTATCATTAATACCTAATAATTCTATTTCTGCACCAGCCAGATTTACATTGGAAGCTATAATTTCTAAATTATCTACAACTGTTTTCTGCATACTTTCTCTAATTGTACATTCATCCAACATTAATTCATATACTGTATTTTCAACATCGTTCTTATCTACACCTAATCCACTAGTCATATTTCCCTGTGGATCCAAGTCTATTGCTAATACTTTCTTTCCTTTTTCTGCTAAACATGCAGCTAAATTAATAGAAGTAGTTGTCTTTCCAACTCCACCTTTTTGGTTTGCAATTGCTATAATTCTTCCCATTGATTATTCCTTTCTTCTTTTGGAAATTTATATATTTCTCTATTTTTTATACTTTGCTATTATAGCATTATCCTTGTGTTTTGCCAAATTTTCCAATGAATACTATACCTAGTGGTCATAATACTTTTTTAAAAAATGTTTCACGTGAAACATTTTCTCTTAATTCACCAAAATATTGTATTACTTTTTTATTCTAAAATCTAAATATAGTATTTTCTTGTTTCACTAAAATAAACAAAAAAGGAATGTTTCACGTGAAACATTCCCTCAAAAAACTACTATATATTGTGTCAAGTTAAAGAAATTTAAATTCATGTTTTTATAAAATACACAAATCAAATTAACTTTTCTTTTGCAACTTTAATAACTTGATTCACCTCTTCTATCTCTTTCTCTACATTCTGAAGTCTTTGCTTTATCTCATCAATCGTATTTTCCAATACTTTCTGTTCATCCTTCAATTCACCTATCTTCCTCTTATTAAAACTATTGATTGTTCTAGGTGTAAATGCTTCGAAATTATCATCATTATTTAACTCCAATAATTTAATAAATTCTGTATTTTCTTTATGAGTAATAAGTGATTGATTCAATTTCTCATTAATTTCAATTTTTTCTTCTATAAACTTATCTCTAATTTTTTCTAAATATGTAACTACCATAATATTCCTCTCATTCAGTACAAGATTCTTTATTCATTATAATTCATTTCAAATTAGATGAAAAGTAATAAATAATTTATTTGTATATTAGGACAAATATGACTATAATATAAGTATGAAATTTAAGGAGGTTCCCATGAAAAAAAATACGAAACGATTTCTTCTAGCTGTTGGAACAACACTTACTGGTATCTATGTTTATAATAGATTTATTGAACAAACAGCAACAAAAAATAATCTACTAAAAGATACAGAAGGCCAATACTATTCTTGGAAACATGGAAATATCTATTATACAAAAACAGGTAGTGGCTCTCCAATATTATTAGTGCATGACACAAATTCTACTGCTTCTTCTGAAGAATGGAGAAGGATTATTCATCGATTTGAAAAGAATCATACTGTTTATACACTGGATTTATTAGGTTGCGGCAGATCAGATAAACCTGCATTGGAATATACTAATTATTTATATGTTCAATTGATAACATCATTTATAAAAGATATTATTCAGGAAAAAACAACTGTAGTAGCCACAAATATGTCAGCATCCTTTATCATCATGGCTAATCATATTGATGATACTTTATTTAATAAAATTATTTTAATCAATCCTGTATCATTAAAACAATTAGAAGTTATTCCTGATAAAAAGTCTAAATTGAAAAAGAGATTAATAGAACTTCCTTTCATAGGAACATTCATATACAACATTATGAATAACTCAAACAGAATCGATGAATCTTTCCGTAATGAATATTATGAAAGACCTCAACTCATATCATCTGTAATGGAAGATATTTATTATGAGTCAGCTCACTTAAATAATAGTAATGGAAAATACTTATATTCCAGTCTAGTAGGAAACTACTTAAATAATGGAGCATTGCATGCAGTGAAAAATCTCACTACTCCAACCCTTATTATTGGTAGTAGAGAAATGAGTAAATATGCTCTTGTATTAGACGATTATCATAAAGTAAATCAGAATATTGAAATCGTAAAATTAACAAATGGTAATTTATATCCTCATATGGAAATACCAGAGAAAATCAATTCTTTAATTAAAGACTTTATTTAAAAGATGAAAATAAAAAATCAAAGCCCCGCACAAAGCGGGGCTTTGATTATTCATTGATCAGTTTTTTTATTTCTTCCCTTTGCTTACTTGTATACTCATAAATGGTTTCTGTGAACCACTTATCTTCAATGAAATCGTCAGAAAAAGCGTCCATTACTTTTTGTGCAATCTTAAATTGAGAAATAGCTTTTTCGGTTTCACCATTCTCTTTCAAATGCTTACCTACAATAATCAACATATCAATCAAATCACTCTGCCCATTCTCCTTATAACATGTTGCCAAAATACGGCAGGCATCATATTTTACTGAATCATCTTTGGATGATTCTATGAGTGTCTTACAAAGACTAATGACTTCATCTGCTCTCGTTCGATAATCCAACGTATAAAGCAGATTATTCAAAATGATGTCGTTTCCAGGAAATCTCTGCAATCCATTTCGCAGAATTTTTTCTGATTTTACCTTATCAGAAAAACAATAACTCGTTTAGAGAGAATTTTTCTAATAGAAGTTGAATTTTAAATATAAAAACGGTATAATCTCATTTTCGAGATTACACCGTTTTGCTTATAATGGTTTTTTTGATGGAGTGCCGGCTTTACGAGGATACGTTTTTGGAGTACCTTTCACTTTATCAATAACAATAAAGGATCTTCCTGATTCACCAAGTTCAAACTTTACAGTATCTTTTATCTTTCCTCCAAGTAAAAAAATTGCACTTTTAGAAGACAAAACTTCTTCTTCTATTTCTCCAGATTTATAGGAAATAAACTGACCTCCTATTTTTACAAAAGGTAAACAGTATTCACTTAAAGTAGACAGATTTGCTACTGCACGTGAAACAGATAAATCATAGCACTCTCTATAATTTTTATCTCTTGCCAAATCTTCTGCTCTTCCATGAATCGCTTCTATGTCTTCTAAACCAAGTGCATCAATGACTTCCTGTAAGAAGAGTACTCTTTTGTTCAAAGAATCTGCCAATGTAACTTTTAATTCAGGAAAAGCAATCTTCAAAGGAATACCTGGAAAACCAGCACCAGTTCCCATATCTATGACAGATATATTTTGTCGTAAATTTATTACTCTTATTAATGAAATACTATCTAAGAAATGTTTTTCCAGAACCTCATCCCATTCTGTAATTCCAGTAAGATTCATCACCTTATTTTTTTCTACTAACATTTCATAATACATACGAAACTGTTCCAACTGCTTTTCACTCAGTTCAACAGATATTTTATTTAATTCTTCTATAAATTTATCAAAACTATTTGCCATCTGTTTCTTCCTCCAGGTGACCATTTAATTG
>CAZDAP010000066.1:0-7120 GCA_964503585.1 uncultured Lachnobacterium sp.
ATTCCTGTGAAAAAAGAAGTAAAAGCAACTGTAAGTGGTATTTATATCACAGCAGTAAGAGGCCTTCGCGGACCATTGGAAAAACCAGAAGGAAAGAAAAGCTGGCGTGCAAAACTCAAAGATAAATACGATCAGCTTAATGCAGAAGTTCAGGATGAAAAAAACGCCCAGGACACAAAAAAATCCAACAAAAAGAAAAAATAAGAAACAAACCCCGACGTTTCGTCGGGGTTTTCTTTTTGCAAATTCTTATACCAATTTAAATGTACCTACGCCTTTCGACTTAACTGTAATCTGAATATCACAATCTGCCAAAAATTCCTGATTCATTTCAAGACCATAAAGCACCTTTATCTGCATACAGTCTTCTTCTTCCTCTATCACTACCTGTTTCGTATCAATCCCCATGTTCAAACTTCCATATGGAGTATAATAGTGCGTGATATTTTTCTTATTTTCCTCAAACAGCATATGCACATTCACCACACCGCTTTTGGTAAGTTCCATCATACCTGGTGCTAACTTGATGCGATTTTTTGTGGTTTTCGTTTCCCCTTCCACTACTTCTTCGTAAAGAATATAATGCTTGTTATTTTTATAAAAATATTCTCCAGTGGTAATCATTTCGATTGGTTCTCCATCTGTTTGTGGACCATTCTGAAGACCACGTATGGTAATAAGTACTTCTTTTGTCATCTTTTAATTGCACTCCTTTGTATACGGACTATCTGTTGGTATATTCTACCCTCTTTCTGTAAAATATTCAAGAAATTTAAAATGAAGTTTTACCTCTCCAGAATCAAATACATCAGCATACTCCCATGGACTTAATACTTCTTTTAGGGATTCTTCTGCCTCCTCTTCCACTACTTCAAACACCGAGCCTTTAAAACACATGTTAGGATAGAGAACACACCACCAATTCTGCCCTTTCCCTTCGCCGATTACAATCTGTAATGCCTCATATTCCCCTTTCGGAAAAGTATATGAACCATAGGTTTTTTCTGGAAAATTTACATTTGTGATACGAGCAGTTACCTCATAATCATATCCGTTTTCTTCCAGAGTATCCTTGGCCGTCTTTACAACTGCCTTTAGATTTCTTGCAATAATCTGCTTCGTTTCTTCTAAACTTTCTGACTCCTCCAAAAGTGGCTGTAGATATGTACCCACAGCATCCCTTACCTCTTCTTTTACTGCCTGATCACATTCTGCGTCGCTGTTTGCGAGCACATGAAAACGTAAAATTTTCGATGCTATGGATGGCTGCAATGGGTCATTTCCTAAAACCACTGTCCAAATATATAGTGCAATCACTGCAAAACCTGCTATATAAAAAATTCCATTATTTTTCATAAGAACCTCCGATAAATTGATTTATCAGAAGTCTTGCCAGATTTCACCTAAGATATTCACATATCCTCCCCATTCCACATAATTTTTCTCCACCTCCAAGTAAGGCATGTAGAGAATCATGGTTTGATTTTCTTTTTCATCTAATAAATCTCCTAAGGTTAAAATGTGTGACTTGGCTTCTTCATGCTTATCAATATATTCTTCTAGATAAGTGCCTAAATCCTGAGACAAATTCGCTTCCATTCCAAATAAATCCTCTATATCATCCACTACACAGACATAAGTATTTCTCGGAAAACTCTCTGTTTCCGCTAAATAATCCAGCATCTGATTCAGCGCATCTTTTTCCTGTAACAAATCCTCTTCTATGACGAATACTTTTAAATGATTATAATCAGCCACTTTATTCAAGTTGCTTTCGTATTCCTTTTTACACTTCTCAAAACTTTTTCCTTCTACCAAAGGAGCATCCATTTCCCCCATTCCTGATTTTGCATCACCAGAGCTTCCAGTCCGTGGAAATGAAACATCAAAAGTCACCTTACCGTCCTCATATCCTGCTGCTGCCAGCATTGGGAAACATCTCTCTTCCAATTCTGTTTCACTACATCCTGCTAGTACACATACTATGCCTATCATTTCCAAAATCCATAGTTTCTTCTTTACGTTTTGTCTCACTTTTAGCACCACTTGTTTCAACTTTATCTCCTCCTAAACAAAAGCAATATTCCTGGTCCAACTACCATAAGCGGAACCGCCACATAGGCATAATAATCTATAAACAACCAAACTCCATCTGGGTTTAGATACATACTATATCCAACTAAAAACGCAAATCCTGCTGCCACAATTGCCTGCCAAGGTCTGCTTTTTCCTTTTGAAAAAATCTCTCTCATCATGGATGTTCCATAGTGTAAGTGAAGATTTAAAAGTGCATACAACGTAAAAAACCAAACCGCCAGCATGAGAGAATCCATTCGTTTTAAAAAATTTCCCTTAAATTGAATCGTACTCATAAGTGTTACCACTGGATACTTCATCGTAGAAAGGGAGTTCTTTCCAAAATTTCCAATTAGCAGTACATAACTTCCTAACAAAATTAGGGCGGCAATTAAAACAGAAACAGATATGGTTTTTATCACATTTCGCCCATAATTTTTCTCTTTTTCTCCAATTAAAAACAATGAGAAAAAAAGCGGTGTAAAAAAAAGAAATACCAAATAAACACCTTTACCGAAATTACCACTTTCTACTTGAAAAAAATCTTGCACATACTCCAATTCAAAATTTTTAACAGAAGCCAGCATCATGACTACATAAGGAATTAAAACAAACCAAAAAAGCACTTCGTATACTCTGGCACGGCTTTCAATCCCTCCTGAAACCGCATAGGCCGCTACTATCATAATTACCAGCAAAATCCATAAAAATGGAGTTTCCTGAACCAAACTATACTGCATCAGTTCCGCAAAAATATACCCGCAAAACCCAGCGGTAAGGATGCTGTGAATCAGAACAAAAATCAATGTTATACTTCGTACGATTGGAGTCGCCTTTTGATTCAAATAACTTCCCATGTCCATTTGCATGTGTTTCATAATCCATCCCAAATAAAACAAATAAACAAAGCCCAGCAATGCACCAAGCAACACAGCAAAAATTCCATCCACCCCACACAGTTTTGCTAAATATGGTGGAATCAAAAGAGTTGCTATTCCCATTAAATCAAATACAAATAGGCGAAGCGTCTGCCTACTGGATATTTTCCCATTTTCTACATACATATTATTTTTCTTTCTTTTTTAGTTTTGTTCTTTCGTTTGGATTTGCGTAAATAGGACGTTTCCACAGCATACGTAATGGATAACGAATTACGGAATCTTTTTCATCCTGATATCCATTCAACTGAGCTCCCACATAAGGGGTTAAATATGGTATATTAAAACTTTTTAAACTCGCCATATGCACCAATATTCCAAAAAGTCCAATCAAGAATCCAAAGAATCCCAGCCAGGCTGACAAAGCCAATATCACAAATTTTAATATGCGAAAAGAAAAAGCAAACTCTTCATTTGGAATCGCAAAAGAACATAATGCTGTAAATGCTACCAAAATAACAACAATAGGACTCACTAAATTTGCTTCTACAGCGGCTTGCCCGATGATAAGACCACCTACAATTCCAATGGTATTTCCCAGATTTCCTGGCAGTCTCACACCTGCTTCCCGCAATAATTCAAAAGAAAGTTCCATCAACAATACCTCTAATGCTGCGGGAAACGGCACACCCATTCGTGCCTCCCAAAAAGATAACAACAGTGAAGTTGGCAAAATCTGCGTATGAAAATTAGTCATTGCCAAATATAATCCAGGCAAAGTCAAAGAAAAAAACGCTGCTACATATCGAATCAATCTTGCAAAGGTAGCCATATGAAAACGATTATAGTAATCATCCGTAGTTTTAAAAAATGAATTTACATCTGCTGGAAGCAACAGTGCCACAGGAGAGTTATCTACTAACACCACTACTCTTCCTTCCAAAACAGACATGGCAGCACGGTCCGGTCGTCGGGTAGACTGGAACTGTGGAAAAGGCGAATACCATGCCTCTTCTGCCAATTGTTCCATCACTCCACTATCCAACACCCCATCTATTTCATATTCCGTTAACCTCCTGTGAGTTTCCTCTACCAATCCTGGGTCCGCCAAATCTTCTATATACACCATTGCAACATTGGTAAAGGAACGCACACCCACTTGAAACTCTTTTACTTTCAATCCAGTATTTCGAATTCGCTTACGAATCAGAGCGGTATTTGCTTTTTCTGACTCTGTAAAACCTTCGTCAGATCCTCTAACCACCTTCTCTGTATCTGACTGATTGACTCCCATATTGGGATAGCCTTTATCCGGTATTTTTAATGCCCCTGCAAAACCTTCTACAAATACTACCGCATCCCCTATCAAAATGCCTCGTACCGCTTCCTCCATATATTGAAGTGGCGTTGCATCCGACAAACCGAAAGTATTTTCTTTTAATGCCTTTACCAACTCCTCTTCTGGAATATGCTGCAAATAGTTTACCAATCGACCAAAAATATTCACCATATCATTCCCTACATTGACTTCAATGTAACAAATAAAACAACGAATCTTTTGCAGCACTCCAATATACATTTCTCGCATCTTTAAATCGTCACAATTGGAAAACTCTTTCTGAATAGCCATCTTACTTTGTGAAATATTTGCTGTAATTGGATGTTTCTTTTCGTTTATGTTCACAGACTCACTTCCTCCCATAAAAGGATTAATCTTCAAATAAAAAGAACATCGCAAGTTTTCTTACGATGTTCTTAGTATGTGTCTATTTTTCTTTTTTATCCTTGTTTGACAATAACTTCCTTAACTGCGATTGCCTGATTCTTTACATGCTCACGAATTGAAATGGTGGCCTCTTCCCTATCATGTTTAACTAAAGACTGATAAATATCATCATGTTCCTTAATCAAAATCGGATAGTTCTCTACTTTCTTCAAGTATTCCACACGATAACGATAAATCTGCTCACGGAGATTATTTAACAATGCTATTAGTTTTGGATTTCCTGTGGCTTCATAAATAACATCATGAAAACTAATATCCGCATCTGCAATCACTTTTACATCTTTTGTTTCAAGACTGGCTTCAAAGGCTTTTTTCTTTTTTTTCAAACGCACCAGCAATTCATCTGTAATACGATCACAAGCAAGTTGGCATGCTAAAATATCCAACGCCTCACGAATTTCTAATACGTCTTCCATCCCTTTTAAAGTCATTTTTGCAACTTCTGCCCCTTTTCTAGGCATTGTTACCGCTAAACCTTCCTGCTCCAGCATTCGGATTGCTTCACGAATCGGTGTGCGGCTTACGCCCAACTGCGCTGCCAACTGCAATTCCATCAAACGTTCACCTGGTTTTAATTCACCTCTTAAAATTGCCTCTCGAAGAGTTTGGAAAACCACATCACGGAGTGGCAAATAGGCATTCATGTTTAAAGTTAAATCTTCTGTCATTTTTTCACCCCTTTTATTCTCTACGATTGTTGTAAATACTTGTAACATATATCTGTTTTGCCAAACCGGATTTCACCATATCATTATATGCCGCTCTGGCAGTTTCTTCATCTTCAAATAAGCCAAATACAGTTGGACCACTACCGCTCATCATAGAATTAATAGCACCAGACTTCATCATCTGTTCCTTAATCTGAGCAATAATTGGGTACTCTGGAATAGTCACAGACTCTAATACATTTCCCATATGTCCTGCGATGGCATGCAAATCTTTTGCTTTAATATCCGATACTAACTGATCAATATCTGGATGGACCGTCTCTTCGTTCAATTTCAAATTTTCATACACAAATTTTGTAGAAACAGAAATTGCTGGTTTTGCAATAAGAACAGGGCATTTTACCATTGGTGGAAGACTGGTAAGTTTCTCTCCAATACCTTCTGCTAAAGCAGTTCCACGCATAAGACAATATGGAACATCCGCACCGATTTTCACACCACGTTCCATCAAATCCTTTCGAGATAAACCTAAATCAAAAATTTGATTCATACCATAGAGCATAGCCGCTGCATCTGTACTTCCTCCTGCCATTCCTGCAGCAACCGGAATACGCTTCTGCAAATGTACAGAAACTCCTTCTTTAATGTCAAACTCTTCCATAAGCAGTTTTCCCGCTTTGTACACGAGATTATTCTCATTAGTTGGAACATAAGATAAATTCGAAGTAATCGCAATCCCCGATTCTGTTGTTTTCCGGATATCTAATTTATCATACAAATGAATCGTCTGCATAATCATGCGGACTTCATGATAACCATCTTCTCTTCTACGAACTACATCTAACCCCAAATTAATTTTCGCCAATGCTTTTAAAGTAATATTATCCATACCCTCACCTCTGTATTCTGTATACAATATTCATTATACACCTTTTTTCATATTTTTCAATGTCCATAGACAAAATTGTCAGAAAAATTATAAACAAAAATGAAAAAAAGACTTCACAAACAAGCAGATTTATCCGATACTAAAATTAGAAGAGTATCTGTGTCTACAGATATACATAAAATATGAACTTAACAAACACAACATATCCAAGGAGGGATTATTATGAGTGTACAATCTATTATTAATAACGTTGCTTCTGCAAATGTAAACACAGTTAGCAAAGCAACAGAAAAAACAAACGAAGAAGTAAACACCAGCGCAGCAGAAAGCACAACTGGTTTTGATGAAACAGCCGTTGTTTATGAAAAATCAACAGCCACTGAAAGTAACAGTTCCGTAGCAAACAAAAATGCCAGCATTGACCGCGAAGCCCTTATTGCACAGATGAAAGCTGATACCGAAGCTCGTATGAACCAACTCACCAGTATCGTTCAGCAGATGATGACTGGCCAGGGAAAAGCATTTGCAACTGCTACAGGTGATGAAGACATTTGGTCCTTCCTTGCAAGCGGTGACTATACCGTAACAGAAGCTGCAAAATTAAAAGCACAGGAAGACATTTCTGAAGATGGATACTGGGGTGTAGAACAGACCTCTGATCGAATCCTTGATTTTGCAAAAGCACTTGCAGGTGGAGATGCCAGCAAAGCGGATGAACTTTTAGAAGCCTTCAAGACAGGCTATGAACAAGCAACTAGCGCTTGGGGCAAAGATCTTCCAGATATCTCTAAACAGACCTACGAGGCTGTAGAGAAAAAATTCG
>CAZDAP010000067.1:0-5155 GCA_964503585.1 uncultured Lachnobacterium sp.
CTGCTACTTTTCTCAAGAACGTCGTTTTGCCACAACCATTCTTTCCAATGATACAGATTTTCTCTGAACCTCGAATAAAAAGTTCTATATCCAAATCATTGGATGGCTCATCCAAAAATAAAACATCTCTAGTGGAAGTTTTAATTTGCGACTTAACTCAGATAATTCTGCTGGATTTGTTTCATAAAATAATGGACTTTCACTCATAAACTCATAGGCAGTTTTTCCCTTTTCTACGTTTTCCAATTCCTGTGGCAGGTAACCTATGTGAACATGATTTTTAATAATTTCGCCTGTATAATCAATATAATCCTCTACCAAAGATTCATCATAAATCAGTTTTAGTAGTGTGGATTTTCCATTTCCCTCTTCGCCAATAATAGCTGCTTTATCCCCTGCATTTAAGGTAAAGCTTAAATCTTGTAATAGGACACGATTGTCCTTGATATGCGTAATTGTTAAATTCTTTATCTGCAACATACTTTTCCTCCATATGTTGCCAAAGGGGCTTTCGAATTCCTCAAATCAACACGTTTTATGCACATAAAAAAGAGAGGCAAACGAACAAATAACCTCTTTTGGCAACATGAATAAAACAGTTTCTTATCCATTCTGTAACGGATAATCCACTGTGACACAACTCGTTTCATGTTATCAAAAGATATTATCTGTACATTTCTCCACCTCTCTTCTACAATATACATCTTATTATAAAACGATAGATTTCTAATGTCAAATATATCTCTAAACTAATTGTATAAAATTTGTTTTTCTTCCAACAACCTCCTATTGCTGAATTATTACGAAATTGTTACAATTCATTTGTGCTTAGCTAACACAAATAAAAATAAGGAGGACGAAACTATGTTTTTTATCATCAATAGCTGTTCCGAGTTATTTAATACTCTTTGCAATTTTTTTAACTTCGGTTGCTAATTAAAATAATTTTATAAAAAACAAGAAACAGTATCTTGCCCCTAGCAGGATACTGTTTTTTCTTTTACCATTAATGCCGTCTGTAAAAGACTAATCTGTGCCTCTTTTATCTTGCTTCCGATTTCCATTGTCTGCCTCCTTTTGTTACTTTTATTTTGCCTTATCGGAAACAAAATGTCTATCTATCTTCTTTTACATAAAAGAAAAACCATGTCAAAATTCTTTGACATGGTCGTATATCTCTTCTCTATTTGCATTCTGCCAATGCTCTCTCAACAAGTTCATCGCTTATTTCTGCTAACGATTGCGCATCCTTTACAGAAAAACCTCTATTTATCATATTCTTAAATACTTGGATACCTTTATCATCAATACCATTATTAAATCCATTATTGAATCCATTATTGAATCCATTATTAAATCCATCATCGAATGCTGCATCTATTTCAGGTTTGAAAATCTCTGCCATTGCTTTGCACATTTTTTCATCCTCCTTCATTTTCTCTATTAAACCTCTATTTGCTCTAGTTACAATTTCCCATACTGCATCTGCAAACTTTTTATCTCCTGCTTCCAGCAACCCATTCGTTACAATAACTAGCTCTTCCGCTTGGGTACGACTTAATTTTTTCGTGAGAGAATTTAACCATCTATGTGAATGATTTCCAAGTTCTTGCGACACAACAATTTGAATTGGAATAATATTTCGCCCACTGACATAATATATCCCTTGAAATTTTTCTTGAATTAAAAAATCATGGTATTCTAAAATTTTGAAAAGTTTCTTCGGTTTTCGCTTTCGAATAAATGTTAGTGTGACATCATCGATTTGAATCTCAGATTCTGCATTTCCACACACCTTATACAGATATACCTCTGCAATCCCCTTTAGAAATGCGTCAAAACTAAGCTCATCCTCTGGGGATTTATATTCCACCAAATTGTGCGCTCGAAATATTTTACCAATTTCATTCTTAATATTGCTTTTCCGTCTCTTTTTGATAATAAGTATATCTACTCTTAACGGTAATTCATTAATTGCATGTTCCTGCGATATTTCTAATTCATGTTTATCCTCCATAAATTCCAAATTTAATGCTGCATAACATGCTGGGTGCCATTGCACCCTTCTATCGTTTGTATTTTCCACGGAATTCCCTTCTGCTCTCCATTATGCACGAATTCCTCACATAGAGTATACTATATTTTTCGACACACTTCAATATTAATTTTGTTCTCTTTATATATCTTTATCTATAAATTTTAAAACGTCATCAAATACATCTGTCCCAGTGCGATACCTCCATCACCACATGGAACTTTTTCGTTCAAATATACCTCTCTATTTTTGTTTCGAAGTCCTTCCACAACCTCTTTCAAAAGAATACGGTTGATAAAGGTTCCTCCGCTTAATGCAACTTGATTTACATCCTGTTCTTTGCAAATGTTATCTGCCATTTCCACAATAGCAGTAGCCAATGCATGATGGAAAAGATATGCTAACACTTCTTTTGAATAGTTCGTCTTTAAAAAATGTAAATCCGCTAGCAATTTTACACTGTCCGCCTGCCATACGCCATCTATACACGCACAAGAAATCTTCAAGAATTTCTCCACATCTGACATATCTATGCTTTGAATCTCTTTCAACCCACGATATGCCATCTGTTCCAATGTAATAGCACACTCTCCTTCGTAGGAGTTGTAGTGGCAAATATCAAAAAGGGCTACAGCTGCATCAAAAAGTCTTCCCATAGAAGAAGAATAAACTGCATTGATATTTTGCTTCCATGCCATTTCCTGAAGCTTCAGTCTCTGTTTTCCTGCTTCATCAGGATTCCCTAATGCATCCACGCAAGCATCTTCACATTCCCTAAAAAATGCTTCCACATCCAAGCCTCGTTCTTTTGCTTCCAGCATATAAGAATAGAGTGTCAAATCTGCCTGCTTTGCACTGGTATCTCCACCGATAAGTTTTACCGAAGAAAAATGTCCAACGCGAGACATCTTCTCCTCTTCACACACAAGGAATTCGCTTCCCCAAATGGTTCCGTCTGTTCCAAATCCTGTTCCATCACAAGCGATTCCTAATACTCTACCTTCCAATCCATGCTCTGCAATCACAGATGCCACATGTGCATGATGATGTTGAATTTTCTTTTCTGTGTTCTGGGCAGAAAAATAGGATGGATGCAGATCACCAACTGTTACTTCTGGATGAATCTCCAACAACTGTTCCATTCTCTCGTATCCACGCCCGCGACTCTCCATACAACGTACATCTTCTAAATCACCAAAGTACTGACTTAGGTATACTAGCTCATCGCGTCCTAGTCCAAATACCGCTTTTAAATCTCCGCCTGCAGCAAAGGTATCTTTTGGCAACTTACGACTCAATATAATTGGTTCCGGTGCCAATCCTCTAGCACGACGAATCAACTGTGTCTTATATTCGATTTTAAATCCATCGCCATCTTTTATCGGAATCTCTACCACCTGATAAATACTATCATCCAATGGAGTCAAAATCTCTCTATCGTGGGTCAGCATAAAATCAATTCCATTACCGATGTACTGCATCATTTCCTCTTCCGAAATAATAATCGGTTCTCCACCACGGTTTCCACTGGTCATCACCAATGGACCTGTTTCTTCTAACAATAAAATCTGTAATGGATTACATGGAAGGAGTGCTCCGATTCGATCACTCTCACCACAAATCTCTGGTACAAAATCTTTTTTCTTTTTCAAAAGCACAATTGGTCTTGCAGAGGAAGTCAAAATTGCAGCCTCTTTCTCAGACACTTCACAATATTCTCGAACCTCATCTAAGTTCAAAAACATTACTGCAAATGGTTTTTTATCTCTATTTTTGAACTCACGCAAAGCCTTCGCAGCCCTTGAACTAAAAGGCGAAAACGCAAGGTGATATCCACCGATATCTTTTATCGCGCCAATCTTATCATTTTTTAATGCTTGAACTGCTTCAGAAATTGCCTGCTGCTCGTCGAAAATTTGCAGGAAATCCTTCGTCCCTTTTTCTTGCTGTTCATTCACTCCATCATCTATAGTTAATTGCTTAGTTGCAAATTTCAGTCTAGGTCCACAATCCTTACATGCTATGGTCTGAGCATGACGACGAATATTTCCTTTCGCAGTGTATTCTTCTCTACATGCATCACACATTGGAAAATCATCCATGGTAATAGTTTCTCTATCATAGGGTACACTTTTTTGAATGGAAAAACGTGGACCACAGGCGGTACAACTGATAAATGGATAACGGAATCTTCGATTCCTAGGGTCATGCATCTCTGCTACACATCTGTCGCAGGTAGGTAAATCAACTGGTAAAAAGCGACGTATTTCACGACCATTTCCACTTTCTACAATTTGAAACTTTCCATCTGCCCACCTGATATCTACAACAACACTATCTGTCTCTTCAATCTCAAAGTTATCCAATCGACAACCTGGCAGTTCTCCTGTTTCTTCCACGCAACTTAGACGCTGGATAAATTCATCCACCGCCTCTATATTTCCAGAGACAATGATCTCTACAATGCCTCCCAAATTTTTCACTTGTCCTGCTAACTTTAACTCTTCTGCCAATTCTGCCACAAAAGGACGAAAACCAATTCCCTGTACCAGACCTGACACTGTAATTTTACATGTTTTCTTCATCATTTATCCTTCCAAAATTCGCTTGCGCTCATTATACCATTTTTGAAATAAAAAAACACCCCAGAATGTACCCTACATCTGAGGTGTCTTAGATGATCATCTTTGTTTCCATAAGAATGATTCTCTCCTTCCATATTCTTTTTGATACACTTCCTGAAGATTCTGTGGCTTCGCATTATCCAAAACCTTAAATTCTTCATGCTCTGCATTTTCGCTTTCCATTTCTTCTCTTGCGAATTTGGATTTTCCTTCTTTGTCCTCTTTTCGTCCATCGTATCCCCTTGTTTCCGTAGCAAACACATGATAAAACTCATTGGTTGCGCCTACTGCCTTTTGAGAATACACATAAGTTGGTGGCCCACTGCCATTAAACTGAATACTTTGTAACATCCTTGTTACCTCCTTTCACATCCTGTGTAAGATTCCTTTTTATTTAATATATATATCGGCAACGCCACAAATTACCATAATATCCATATGTATTTTTTTGCATGCTACTATTGACAGAACACTTAATTTCTCGCATTATTAAATC
>CAZDAP010000067.1:5255-7117 GCA_964503585.1 uncultured Lachnobacterium sp.
TATTTTTTTGCATGCTACTATTGACAGAACACTTAATTTCTCGCATTATTAAATCTGTTGGTATTTAAATAATCCTCTGTTTTATGTAATAAAAGGAGCGCTTATGATAGATTTTAAACCTTTTTCAGAGATAGAACGCAGTGTTTACGAACATTACTTTTTTGCAGAATCCGAGCACTGCTGTGAGTTATCTTTTGGAAACTTAAGTATGTGGGGTGAACAATGGGCTGCTATCGTGCAGGACCAATTCATCGTACTTAGTAAATATAATACAAAAAGCATGTATCATTTTCCCCTCGGAGCAGGTGATAAAAAATCTGCGATAGAAGCAATTATACAAGATGCAAAGGAACGTGGTATTCCATGTTTTATGACTAGTTTAACTCAGGAAAATGCAGCGACATTGGAATCACTTTTTCCTGAAAAATTTGATATTCAGTTCCGTCGCGATTCCTTCGATTATGTATATCCAATTGAAAAATTAGCAGAATTAAAAGGCCGTAAATATCACAGAAAAAGAAATCACTACAATAATTTTTGTAAGAGAATGCCTGATTTTTATGTAGAACCTGTTTCCTGTAAAAACATTGAAAAAGCAAAAGAATTTGTCACACAATGGTATGCAGATCGATTAGCAGAATCACCAGAAAATGACTATAAAAGTGAACAGGCAGCTCTCTTAAAATGCTATAAAAATTACGAACGTTTAGACATGGAAAGCCTTCTTCTTTGTCACAATGACAAAATTCTTGCATTTACCATGGGCAGCCGTATTTCACCAAACACCTTTGATGTGCATTTTGAAAAAGCCCGCTGGGATGTAGAAGGGGCCTATACTGCCATCAATAGTGAATTTGCCAAATACATTCGGGAAAAATATCCAGAAGTGGAATTCTTAAATCGCGAGGAAGACATGGGACTCGAAGGCCTTCGTAAAGCAAAAGAAAATTATTTTCCACACCATATGGTAGAAAAGGCAGTTGCCACCTTGAAGGAGGATTGCAATGCCTAACTATACGATTGGAAAACCAACCGTTTCTCACATTCCACAGCTTCGTAGTCTATGGAAAGATACCTTCGGCGACACCGATGATTTTCTAGATATTTTTCAATCCACAGCATTCTCTTTGAATCGCTGTCGATGTGTTTTCATAAATGATGAAGTTGTAGCTGCTTTGTATTGGTTTCATTGTGAATTTTGTAATCAACCTATTGCATACATCTATGCGGTAGCTACTGCAAAAGATTATCGTGGACAAGGTATTTGCCATGCACTTATGGATAACACCCATAAACATTTAAAAGAACGTGGATATGTAGGAGCACTACTTTCTCCTGCCAGCGAAACACTGTTCGAATTTTATGAAAATATGGGTTACAAAACCTGTGCCTTTCGAAATGAGATTATGGTGAAAGAAGATACCCTATATGCCTTTGAAACAAATGAAATCCATATGCAAGAAATCTCAAAGGCTGAGTTTGCAAAGTTACGACCTAAATTCTTGCCAGATGATGCCGTTTTGCAGGAACAGGAAAATCTCGACTTTTTAGAAACCCAGGCAACCTTTTATGCAGGTGATGATTTTCTATTGACTGCACAACAAAACGAGTCCCATTTGCAGGGAATCGAATTTCTTGGCGATGCATCTGTTATTCCATCTATTTTACGAAAATTGGATTGTACCTCTGGTGTGTTCCATACCATTGGTAACGAAAAACCATGTGGAATGTACTATTCTTTTACAGATAACACTCCTATGCCTAGTTATTTAGGCTTTACATTTGAGTAAAATATTTCAATATGCAATAAAAAGGGCTGTTGCAAAATAGACGAAAAAATGTCTGTGGCGCAACGCCCTTTT
>CAZDAP010000068.1:0-4889 GCA_964503585.1 uncultured Lachnobacterium sp.
GGTAGAACTAAAGGATTTCCTTTGTTTTGCAGAGAAGGTACATAATAAATATTAATTTACAAAGGCCCGCACAAAATGTGCGGGTCTTTTACTAAATAGTTATTATTTCAGCATTTTTAAAAATCCAATTCGCAGAATTCCATCCGTACTTCCATTCGTATAAGTGCAAATATAATCTGTTTCGTTGATTGGAACTAACGACTGTATTGTTTCCGTAGTTACATTCGTATGTGCAAAATCAATTACTAAATTTGTCTCTTTGGTGGAGAGATTATAGTTGTGAATTCCCTCATCATCAAAGTAGTAAATGGAGTCACTGTTTTTACCAGAAAGACAAGTCATAAAATCAAAAACTTTTGGGAGAGTGATTTCTTCCGAGAAGTTTTTGATGTTTCCCTCATAGCTAATAAAATATGCATTAGTTGCATCTACACGGATAGAATAGAGAGAGCCGTCATTGTTCTCTTTAAAATGGGTTGTCGTATAAGAACGTAACTCATCTTCGAAAATAGTATTTATAGTACCATCTGCATTTATAGAAGCCATAAAGTGTGCGCCATTTAAGTGCTTACAACAAAGTGTGATATCGCCTTTAGAAGAAACGGTAAAACTTCTAACAAAAACATCTGCATAGGCTTCGTCATTGATTCCTTTTAGTGGAGTTTCACTTATAAGAGAACCATCGGTATCCCAAGATACTAGTTTAAGTCCATCTTCAAATTTTGGTTCATCAGCATTTGATGAAGTATCTACATAGTCTACTTTTAGGGCATATATGTTTCCATCTTGTCCAATGGTGAATTGTTTTAACATGCAAACATCACCCTCAATATGTGGTGTTTCCAATGGTGTCGAGGATATAATAGAACCGTTTGTATCAAATACAATGAAAAGGTATGGATTATCATCTGATTCAATGACATCACTTTCTCCAACGACTTTAAGAACAGCATATACATTCGTATCAAAAACGGTCATATCCAAAACGGTAATCGACTCAGCAGATAAAGAATCTAAATCTAGTTCTGTTAATTCATAGTTTGAAGTGTCCACAGAGACCTGGTTTTCTGTTTCGGTATTGGTCTCAGAATTCAAAGTTTCGGAGTTTCGCGCACCACTATTTTCACTATCATTTTGACATCCTGTAAGTAATCCAAGGATGCCAATAAGTAATAATAATCCAATTATTTTCTTCATGTAATCAGCCTCCTTTTTCTTTTATTTTAACATTTAGATTAGGTTTGGAAAAGAAGGGAAATGGGAAACAAAAATGTTTCCCATTTCAGTAATTCAAATTTCTTTTTGAATATGTAATTATGGACTTATAGAAAGAGGTGAGTTCGATGGGGAGAGCAGTATAGAAACTGGATAATGTATGTTGGGGTTATGTAATGCTATCGTGTGATTACAAATTGTTTTGCGCTTTCTTTGTTAATTCTGTTTCAGATAATAGTTATGCTAGATATCACGGTGGAATGTTATCTCATGTAGAAGCAAATTCGTTAGGTAATAATGGTTATTCTTGGCAACAAATCCTACATTATTTCTATGATTATGGTACATACAATTCTGAAATGACATCTGGTGTTATTAAAATAGTTGCATTAAATCACACACAAAGTGTATCATTAAATTATGAAAGTAATATATATTATCATTGGAAAACGTGTACTATTTGTGGGTGTGCACATACGAAAACTGCTCATACATGGGTAGCACAGAGTGGAAATGGATATACATGTTCTGTGTGTGGTATGTTTTCGCAAAATATCGTTGCAAGAGATGTGCAAGAGTCTGTTACATATTAAGGTTCGTACTTAATCAGTGAGGTGAGGGGATGATGAAAAGATTTTTTTGGTGGTTATTATTAGTAGCACTATTGTTGATAGGATGTGCAAAAGTGCAAGATAAAGATTCGCAGAGTAGCGAAGAACCAAATGAGTTTATGCAGCCTGTATTAGAATTAGAGGGATATAATAGGCTTGGTAACTTGATATATAGTAAATCAGGAAAATATTATTCTCTCAGAAATAATCAACTATCCGAAATCAAAATAACAAGATTTGAATCGTCCATTATGTATAAAAATGAAACATATGATATTCAATTTGAGTGGTGTATTATAGATGAAAAAGTTTATGTGTTTATGGATGAGGAGGTAGAAGGATTTTTAGTAGAGAATATTGAAGATTGTCATTCTGCTGTTTTATTACACAAATATATAAGATTAGAAGGTATAGAGGCGTCATTTTTATGCGATTTAGAAGAGAACACGATATCTTTACTTGTAGATAAGGATAGTATAAACTGTGATTCCATAGAATCTGTTAAAGTATCTTCAAATCTTGTGAACATGATTATTAATGCTGACAAACAGACAAAGTCTTTCTATTTTGACGGTACAAAGTTTATGGATGTATCCGATATGTGCGGAGTAAAAACGTATGAGGGAATAGATAGTGTATTCGTTGAAGATAAAGTATTAGCTTCGTGTATAGAGATATTAAATAATGATAGTTATACACCTGTAATTTCATGCTATGTATATGATTCAATAGATGAAACTGTAGTGCAAACAGTGAAAGAGATGCCTCTTTATTTACAAAATAGTCAAGAAAGAGGACTTATACTGTATGGTAATCGTTATGGTACTTTTTATAGTACCGATGGTTTTTTAGGAATTTATGATATGTTGATGAGTACGAGTATGATAACAGAATTGCAAATTACCAATGTCGCGCAGATACAAGATATGGGAGAACGATTTTTTGCAGTAGTTTTAAATACTGGACAAATTGCATTACTCCAAAAAGCAGATGGTGAAATAATAAAAATCACAGAAGAGAGGATAGAATTTACATTAGGAGTTAATTTATTCATTCGTGATTCGCACTTATATGTAGAAGAAATCGTGGAAGGAATTGTGTATATTTATGGGCTGACAATACCTGAGATGCTATCAGAAGAAAATAAATGTTAACAATTTTTTTTAGTGATGGCAATAATAAAAGGGAGAATTGCGGAATATATAATGTATCATATATTAATGGTTTTGAATTAATTGATACTCAGAATTATTTTGCAGAGGAATATGTAGAATATGGAGATGTGAAAGAATACCTATTATATTTTAATTGTGAAACAAAAGAATCTAATCAGTATTTTAAACAAGGTGATAACTATTTTAGATGCTGAAGTAGATACATATGTGACTGAGAGAATTAATGTGCTAGAGAATATAGAATCTTTTGAAACTGTTGTTGTTGAAGAGAGTGAAGACGGAATATTAAATAGGGCAACTTATACTCCTAAGGCTTTGACTTTATATACATTTCCATCATCTATAAGAGTATTGAAATCAAGTACTCAAACTGTTTATAATAAAAATTTTAAAAATTATTGTTATGTGGTATGTGCATCAGAACTTGCAGTTGGAACAGATGGAACAGCAACAGTACATACAGAGGCATTAAAGGCATTTAGTTTATGTGTTCGAAATTTAGGATGGTATAGATGCTTGTATCCGTATAATGCAACTGCAGGATATGACGTTACAGATAATACCAATACACAGGTTTATGATTGGAACAAAGAAGGTTTAATAGATACAACATATACAAGGCATAAAAGTGCAGTTAATGCAATTTGGAATGTTATGATGTTTGATGGCGCAAAAAAATTATTTCATCCATCCTATCGAGCAGGTAGTTATAATGCCAATACTAATAGTTCATCTTCGATGTTATACCAAAATGGAGCAAATTATTTAGCTACAGAGAGAGGGTACAATTATGCTCAAATATTACATTATTATTATGATGCAGCAATAGGAGAACAAATTAGTTATGGACCAATAATTATATGTTCGAGTCATGTAAGGGCCATTAACTATAGTGCAGTATTGCAAGGTCATGGATATGCATGTAGAACGTGTGGTCAGGTTGAATTGACGGCACATACATGGGTAAACTATAATTCATATTATAAATGTTCTGTGTGCGGATATGAATCAACGATTATTATTGCACCATGATTTTAAAGGAGGACAGCGATGAGAATTATATATTTGATGATAATTATTTTAATATTATGTGGATGTAGCATAAATAAAGTAGAGGATATTGATTCGCAAGATAGCTGTACTTCTGAGACAATTTTAGAAAATGATGTAGAGAGGAATTTTGAAATTATTCTTCCAGCAAAAGCTGCAGTAGGAGAATGTGTAGATAGTACAGGAGTGTTATCTGCTTGGAAAATAAATGTGGATTCATATAATGCATTGGAACGATACCCTTACGGTGATGAAAAATCGTTATGGATTTCATCTGGTTGGATTGAAATCTATAACGGAGAATATGGCAAAGATAGTTATGGGAATCCATATATACTATGGAATCATAGTAGTTTTTGTAATTATGAAACAATCAATAATGGGTACATATGTGAAGTAGAGTTCGAGGTGTATGCAAACCAGGTATATGAGGGAAATGATGTATCATATGAAGATGGCTTATCGCAATTTTGGTGTCTTATATTTTTAGGGGAAACTACGGATGAAGCTGTTTTAAAAAGTGATTGGATTTTTCTGAATAAGGAATGTTTTACAAGAGAAGAGGCGTTAGAGATTACTAAAACATATAAGCCATCTTGGGTAGAATAATAGGAGTATAATAAAATAATATACAGGAGAAAGAAAATTTTATGAAGAAAAAATTAATAGCACTTATTTTAGGTGCAACAATGTTATTATCAAGTCTTCCAGTTTTTGCAAGCGAAGACATGATATTAGAAGAAAATCAGAATCCGGCGGAATCTGCGTTATATGAAGAGACAGAAGTTAATTCATCAATTATACGTGGTGCAGATGAAGTTACTGTTTCTGTTTGTGG
>CAZDAP010000068.1:4989-6939 GCA_964503585.1 uncultured Lachnobacterium sp.
TTTTGTGATGTTATCTTTTCTAATTCTGAAATGGTGTTAACTAAGAAATCTTTCCCTAATAATTGTGTATGCATAGATTTAAATTTCAAAGTATAGAAATCATGCTCTTGTTTATTTCCATAAAATTCAAAGGGACGTTCTGATATTCCTAGCCTCTGCAAGAGTGCTTCTGTCAAAAAGATATCTGGCTGCATTCTGTTATGCTCTATTTTGGATAAGGTAGATTTGTTGCACAATCCCTGACAGATGATTTCCTGTGATAGATGTTGTTCTTCACGCAGTTGTTTCATGATCTCTCCTAAGGATAGATAAGAGAGATAAATTGGTGTAGGAGGAATATCAAAATGTTGCTCAGGCAAGAGGATATGATATTTTGTTTCGTATTTGGTTAATTCCAGCAGTGGTAATGGAAACAGAGAGTCCATATCAATGTCTGTGTTTTCTTTCAGATAATTTGCGCAAATAGTTGCATAACAGCTGTCGATGGCATGGGCGGAATACAAGGCTGTTTTTAGAACTTTTAAGGAATCTTCGCTTTTATCTCTTTTATAAAGACTAAGACCTTTTAAAAAGGTTAATCTTAATAACTGCAAGTCTTCACTATTTACAGCCATTTGATGACGATGAGGCTCTAGGATAGAAAGAGCAGTATCATAGTCATTTGTCGCTATATGATATTTCCCTAAAACGACAGCAGTTTGTGCCTGCAAGCGTTCTTTGTCCAAATAGGTAATGTGTGTTTGTGACAGATATTGTTCTATTTGTGAGCATATGGTAAAGCAATCTATGTTATCTTCAAGATAAAGTGATTCTTCAGCTAAAAGCAGTAGGAATTCCAGTTCTGTGATAGAAAAAAGATGCTTTCCAAAGTCTAATAGATTAAGGGTGGGGCTAGTCAATTTTAGTCCATGAAGCAAGAAGGAATAATTTTCTTTATGATTGCAACAACCAGATAAGAATTGTAGCTTTCCGTGTAGTAATATCCATTCAGCATAGTAAAATTTGTTTTCTGCCCACTTCTGTGTTTCGACGAAATGTAGTTCGTCATAGGCTTCTTTTAATTGCCAGCTGTTTATGTAGAATAAGGCACGTTTCAAGGTATAGAAGCAGTCAAATTCATTTCTGCTTTTGTAGCATGGATAAGCAGAGGATGAACTTCCGCTACGAGACATAAGGGCCTCAAAATAGGAAGCACCCAATGGTAAAAGGCCTCTTTCTACTTGAGCGAGTGTCTCAACAGAACAAATTCCTTCGGAAATTTGTTCTTGTGTTAAGTTTGCTTTATTTCTTGCTGATTTGATAATTGATCCTTTGTTTTGTATACTCATAATATTCCTCATTTGTGTGCATATTGACTACTCAATATTACTATAGAGGTTACAGAAGAGAAATACAATTAACAAAATAGGAAACAATAAAGTTTCCATTTCAAAAGAAATCTTTGGGTAGAGATAATCAAACACTAGTGTTATAATAGGGAACATAAACGCAAGAAAGAAGAAAAAATATGAATAAACAGGAATTTAAGGAAGGTATCCGTGATGGCTTACCTATCTGCCTTGGCTACATATCCGTATCCATGGCATTTGGACTTACCGCAGTAAAGGCTGGTATGCCAATTTGGTCTGCGATACTGATATCACTTACAAATTTAACCAGTGCAGGACAGTTCGCAGGAACGAATCTGCTGATTGCACAAAGCAGTTATATCGAGTTAGCATTAACCACTTTTATTATTAATATCCGATATTTTTTGATGTCTCTTTCCGTGTCTCAGAAGGTAGACAAGCACTTTGGATTAAAAGAACGTCTCATCGCATCTTTCGGGGTAACGGATGAAGTATTTGCCGTTTCTATGCAGAGAAGAAGTGAGTTGACGTTTTCTTATATGTTGGGACTTATTTTGACACCGATTTTAGGTTGGACAGGCGGAACCATTATCGGAGCAGT